>JAQUXG010000067.1 GCA_028692515.1 Kiritimatiellales bacterium
TGTAGAGCGTCGGGAAACGCTGCTGCAAAAACTCAGCGGTGCGATGCGAAATGTCGAGATAGACAAAAGGATCGCCGTGTTTCTTCATAACCGAGTCGATGGCGCGGGCGGTGATGTCGCGCGGAGCAAGCGGGCCGCGTTCATCGAAGTCATAAACAAATTCATGCCCGCGCCGGTCGATCAGTTTAGCCCCCTCGCCGCGCACCGCTTCGGAAATCAAAAAGGTTTTCGCGTCGGGATGATAAAGACAAGTCGGGTGGAACTGGATCATTTCCATGTCGCGGATCGGCAGTCCGGCGCGCCAGGCCATCGCGACGCCGTCGCCGGTGGCAACATCCGGATTGCTGGTATAAAGGTACACTTTGCCCAGTCCGCCGGTTGCAAGAATCGTGACGGGTGAGCGCACGGCGAGAATTTCACCAGAGGTTTTGTCGAGAAAGTAGCAGCCGACACAACGGTTTTCACCGCTCAGGCCGGCCCATCCGGTCGGGATCACATCAATGGCCAGCCAGTTTTCGGCGATAGTGATGTTGGGGTCGGCCTTGGCGCGGGCGAGCAGTCCTTCGCTCAACGCCTGCCCGGTGATGTCGCCGGCATGCAAAACGCGCCGGCGCGAATGGCCGCCCTCCTGACCGAGATCATATTCGTCCGGATGCTCCGCATTGCGTTCAAAATGGACTCCCCGCTCTTCAAGCTCGGCAATCCGTTCCGGGCCGCCTTCGACAATCGCGCGCACCGCGTCTTCTTCGCTGAGGCCGCCGCCGGTTTGCAGCGTGTCGGCAATATGCTCCGCCATCGTATCGGCCGGATCGACGACACAGGCAATGCCGCCCTGCGCATAGCGGGTGTTGCATTCCGTCGCGACACGCTTGGAGGCCACCAGTACCTTGCCGTACGCGCTCAGCCGCAGGGCGGCGGTCAAGCCCGCCACGCCGCTGCCGATCACTAGAAAATCCGTATCACGTGTCTGCATTTGGGTTCCAATGTTTGCCGCTTCGCTGCCGGCGCAATAGCGTCAGCCCCTCTCGACTTCGTCTCGGGTGCGAAATTCAGGCAGTACCATACTCTGTTTTTTCCAACTATTGGAAACAGAAACGTCGCGCGCTTCACCTAAGGTTTGCCTTTATCTCCAATGGGATTGCGTGGTAAAAGGTCGCCATGAAAACGACACTCGTTCTGCTTCTCACACTGGCGGCCGGTCAACTCTTTGCGGCTATGCCTCTTGAAAAATCCATTACGCACGTCAGCACCCCGCTTCAGCTGGGGGTCGATGAGAGCCACTATCTCTACCCGAAGGAATACGGCGTCCATGGCCTGCGGCTGAACTGCTATTTCGTTGAAAACCGTTATATGCACGGATTGGATCTCGGCTTCTGGAATGTTTCGGAAGATGCCAGCGGGATTCAGGCCGCCATTTATCGCAACGAGACATACGATTTCGCCGGCATCCAGCTTTCGCTCTGGAACGCCGAAACTAAGAATGTCGGCGGAATTCAGGTCGCAACGGTTACTACGGATGCGGAAGACCTGGCCGGCGTTCAACTGACCGGCCTGCTCGGCAAGGCACGCGAGGTGAGCGGCATTCAGCTCGGCGGACTTTCCGCCGTGGCGGCGACTGAAACCGATAAAGGCTGGACTAAAGGCGTTCAGGCCGGACTCTACGAAGCCCGCTCTGAAAATCTGGCCGGCATTCAGCTCGGCGGCGTCTTCTCCGGATCGAGCTGGTATGCAGATGGCATCCAGATCGGTCTGCTTTTCACCGAGTCCCGCTACACCCGCGGCATTCAGCTCGGTGGACTGACCGCCCGCTCTAAAGAAACCACCGGCATTCAGCTGGGCGGATTGATGGCGAAGTCGGAAATCAAAGCCACCGGTGTTCTGCAGGGGGCAATTATTCTGGCCGAAACCGGCGACCTTGACGGCTGTTTCCAGCTGGCAGGCGTTGCCGCCAATGTCATCGGCTCAGCAGACGGCGTTCAAGCGGGAATTATCAGCACAATGGCCGGCTCGCTGGACGGACTTGAAATTGCCGGTATCTGGAATTTTGTTTTCGAAAATGTCCACGGCGCGCAAATCGGCCTGCTCTACAACCATGCCCGTTATGTGCGAGGGTTGCAGCTCGGTCTGATCAATCATTGCGAGCGGCTGGACGGCGTGCAGATCGGTCTGATTAACACGGTTAAAGAGGCCCGATTCAGCACCTGCCCCCTGCTTCGCGTTGATTTTTAGTCAACTTAAGGCTTTTTTTGCGGCAGAAGTCTGGCATTGTCCCGCCCTTTCGTGCGTATTCACCTTTGTTTTAGGAAAGGAAAGTTATCATGGTTAAAAAAGGCGGAACTTATGTAGTGATGGGCCTGCTTAATACGGACTCCATCGCCTATGCCACCGGCAAGCTGATTGAGGAACAGGGCGGCAAAGTAATTTACACCGTTCAAAATGAGCGTCTCAAAAAGATTTTCTTCGACCGCGGATGCACTGATATCTCGCAGGAAGAAAAGGATGCGATGGACATTCGCTATTGCGACGTCACTATCGAAGAAGAAGTTCGCAGCCTCTTCAAAGAAATCGGCGAGCTCAACGGCATCGTCCACTCCATTGGCTTTGCAAACCCGAAGACCTGCCTGGGCGACCATATTTACACCGATGCGATCGAAGACGTTAAAGTGGGCTTTCATATCAGCTGTGCCTCGCTGGCGACTGTTTCGCAGTTCGCACAGGAGCACATGCACAAAGGTGGATCGATCGTAACGCTTTCCTTCGCTTCGCAGGTGGCCTTCCCCTTCTACAACTGGATGGGCGTCAACAAAGCGGCGCTCGAGGCGCTGGTGCGCGCACTGGCCCGCGAATACGGACGCGAACACGTCCGCGTTAACGCCGTCTCGGCCGGACCGCTGGCGACCAAAGCCGCCAAGTCAATTCCGCATTTCGCGCATTTGGCGCGCGTCTGGAAAAAGATGAGCCCGCTCCCGTGGGATGTCATCAACGACAAAAAAGAAGTCGCTCAGGCTGTCGTTTTCCTGCTGGGTGAAGGCTCCAAAAAGATCACCGGTCAAACCCTCTACGTGGATGGCGGCGCTTCGATTGTCGGCGGCGAACTGCTTCCCAAGGAACGCCCGATCAAATCCATGCCCGCTAAACGCAAGGCCGCAGCCAAAGAACGGCTGGAACGGATGCGGGAATTGCAGGCCTCACACAAAGAGGCTTAAGTCGAAACGAAAGCCGCCGCAAGGCGGCTTTTTTATTGCCCGTTACCTTTTTTCCAAACTTTGGAAAAAAGTTTTCCAAGGGTTGGAAAAAGCCTATGCTTTTTTTCAACTGGAGGCAGGTTATGAACGATCAACTGAAACGGACTCTTGAGGAACTGCATAAAGAACTCCGGCGGCTGGGCCCAGACAATCCGGAACTGCAGATTTTGCAGGAAAAAACAGCCGCCACTCTTGAATCCGGGGAACACTTGCCGATTGTCGAAGAATTGCAGGATGCCGCAGAAGCCTTTGAAGTCCGTCATCCTGACCTGACGGCCCTGATTAATAATGTTCTCAGCGCACTCAGCGGCCTGGGCATCTGAATATGATGCCGCTCACGACAGCGTTTATATCTCCCGGCGGCGGCGAACTGCTCTTGATCCTGCTGGTACTGATTCTTCTGTTCGGCGCCAAGGACGCTCCGCGCATTCTTCGCAACATTCAAGGCCACCTGAATAAGCTTCAGCGTTCCGCCGCCGATTTTCGCTATAAACTGATGTACGGCGATCTGCACTCGCACCCGACCGAAGAGTCGAAAGATACCTCTGCCTACGATGCGGCCGATTACGGGCCCGACCATGATCTGCCGCCGGACGATGAGCCCGAAAAGCATGAAGACCCTGTTTAAAAAACTGACCCCGCACTTCGCCGATCGCGACAGGGAACTGCCCTTTCTGGAGCATCTGGAAGAGTTCCGCACCATGCTGATCCGCTGCATTCTGACGCTGGTCATTGCCACCGCCGTCTGCATTCCGCTGGCGAAGCCGCTGCTGAACTGGATGCAGGCTCCGCTCATGAAGGTTGCCGAACAGAATCATTACACCTTTGAACTGATCACCACCTCCCCGGTTGAAGGATTCCTCCAGGTGGTCAAAGTCGTTTTCGCAACCGGCATCCTGCTAAGCCTGCCGCTTATGATCTATTTCATTGCCCGGTTTGTGATGCCCGGATTAAAGCCGAAGGAGCAGAAAATGCTGGTAACCGGCGGGCTGGCCGGAGCCGTGCTTTTCGCCGTCGGCGTGACCATGTGCTACATCATCACCCTGCCGGTCGCCGTAAAGATCATGTTTTATTTCAATGATTATCTTGGCACCACCGCCAACTGGAAGATCGACGCCTACCTCGGGTTCGTCATGCACCTGCTGATCGGCTTCGGCCTGGCCTTTGAACTGCCGCTGATTCTGCTGATGCTCGGCCGCATGGGAATTGTTTCCGTCGCCCAGCTCTGCAAATTCCGGCGGCATGTGATGGTCGGCATTCTGATCGTCGCTATGGTTCTGACGCCGCCGGATGTGATCACACAATTACAAATGGCTATTCCGCTCTATCTGTTATATGAATTGTGCATTCTGATCCTGCGCCTGACCCAACGGCGCGCGCGGAAAGAGAAGAAAGGAACCGAAGAATGAATACACTCGCCCTGATTCCCGGCATGTCCGGAATTCCTGAAATCCTGCTGATCGTTTTTGTGGTGATCCTGCTGTTCGGCGGAAAAAAACTGCCCGAACTGGCCCGCGCGCTTGGCAAAAGCCTGAATGAATTCAAAAAAGGGCAGACCGAAAGCGCACCGGAAAAGAAAATCGAAAAACCGGCCGAACCCGCCGAGTCTGAAGCCGACGAGGACAAAAAAGACATCTGAGTTCCAGACCCCGGAACCTTTCCGCTCATTTTTTCCAATGTTTGGAAAAAAAATATGAAATCCGGCCTCGCCGGTTCCAGGGGTTGGAAAACAAAAAGGCCGCCTCTTGAGGCGGCCTTTTTGTTATTTGTAATCGTCGGGATTGACCCCGAGTTTCTGGATGCGGTAGTTGATGATGCGCTGAGTCGTATTCAGATAGCGGGCGGTGGCCGCCGCGTTGCCGCGATGCTTTTTCAGTGCGTCGATGATGATTTCCTTTTCGTAGCTCTCAATCATCGTCTTCAGATCCGCGCCATCTCTCGGAAAAATCGAGGTGTGCGTTTCATCGCTGGTCTGCAGAGACGGCGGCAGGTTGTAGCCGTGAATCACCTCGTCAGAGGCGGTCAATACGGCACGTTCGATGCAGTTTTCGAGTTCGCGCACATTACCCGGCCAGTGATAGGCCATCATCATGTTAATCGCCGACGTGGAGATGCGTTTGATGCTCTTGCCGTACATTTCACCGTATTTCTGGAGAAAGTGGTCGGCCAGCAGCATGATGTCGCTGCGGCGTTCGCGCAATGGCGGCAGGATGATCGGGAAAACATTCAAACGGTAATAGAGGTCTTCGCGGAACGTTTCTTCGGCAATCTCTTTTTCGAGGTTGCGGCTGGTGGCAGCGAGTACCCGGACGTTAACGGATACACTTTCTGAACTTCCGACGCGCTCAAAGGTTCGTTCCTGTAAAACCCGTAGCAGCCGTACCTGCACCGCGGGAGAAATATCGCCGATTTCATCCAGAAAAATGGTTCCGCCGTTGGCCATTTCAAAACGCCCTTTACGCTGCTGGGTGGCTCCGGTGAAGGCCCCTTTTTCATGCCCGAACAGCTCGCTTTCAATCAGATTCTCGGGCAGTGCCGCACAGTTGACACTGACAAACGCGTTGTTGCGACGCTCACTTCCGTAGTGAATGGCCCGCGCGATCAGCTCTTTACCGGTTCCGGATTCGCCACGAATGAGCACCGTGGCGGTACTGTCCGCCACCTGTACGATCTGTTCATAAACAGAGCGCATGGCGCTGCAGTTTCCGATGATGTTGTGCATGCGGTAGCGGTCGCCGAGCTGCCGGCGCAACCGTTCGTTTTCCGTCATTAATCCTTCGCGCTCTTCCAATTCTTCCCGAATGCTGGCAACGGCTTCGGCCAGAATGTTGGCAACCAGCTCCAAAAATCGCTGATAGCGGCGGAGTTCTTCAACATCCGTTGTGATGGAAAGGTCGATACTCATGGTGCCGATCACAGCTTTCCGGCAGATGATCGGCACACAGATGAAGGAAGTCTGCTTATCCGACCGTGATTTTGTGAGATTTAAAAATCGCGGATCTTTGGTGATGTCGGGAATGAGCGCTGACTGACCGGTCTGCGCCACGCGTCCGGTAACCCCCTCGCCCAGCTTGTACTGCCCACGTTTTTTTTCTTCCGGCGTCAATCCGCGCGAGGCTTCAATCACAAAAATTTCGGTATCCGGCTTGCGCAACGTGAAGGTTCCGCGCGAGACAGACAACTCGGTCTCCATGATATCGAGCACTTCTGTTAGCAGCTCGGAAACCGTGTGCGGCCGAGTGGCTGCGGCCTGAGAGATTTGATAAAGGATCGCCATTTCCTTATCGCTCTGCCCTAAAATCTTATCTGTTGTTGGCATAATTTATTCCTATTTTGTAAATACGATTGAGATGCTGAACAATAATGTATTAAAAATCCAGCTTTTTATGCAGTTTTATATTCACAATCCCGAAAACAATTTTTCATCCGCCACGCTCCACCCCCGAACCACAGCACTCCTTCTTGTTCATTGACGCACATGCAATAACATAAACGTAACAATTAACTATTAAAAAACATAAGTGTATTTTCTTGTTGGTTTTGTCGGGTTGACTATCGCTCCAAAAAGCGTATCGTCTGGACGTTTTGAGCTAGTGAGGTGTTTTGATATGAACGTAAAAGAAGATTTTCAAAAAGGTTTTCCGCAACCGCAGGGGCTGTACCATCCGGGAAACGAGCACGATGCCTGCGGTGTCGGATTTATTTGCAACCTTCATGGAAAAAAGTCGCATGACATTATTCATCATGCGCTCGAAATTCTGGTGCGCCTCACCCATCGCGGAGCCTGCGGCTGCGACCCGCTGACCGGCGACGGCGCCGGAATCCTCCTTCAGATTCCCCACGCTTTCTACAAAAGAGAGTGTACTAAGCTCGGAATGGAACTGCCCGCCGAACAGGAATACGGCACCGGACTGGTTTTCCTCCCGCAAGACGAAACCCAGCGCAAGCGTTGCATCGAAATTCTAGAACAGGCTATTCAAGAAGAAGGTCAAAAACTGATCGGCTGGCGCACGGTTCCGACCTGCAACCGGCTGATCGGCGAAACCGCCCGCGCCTCCGAGCCCTGCATTATGCAGGTCTTCATCGGCCGCGGCAAAGGCGTATCCGACGCCCGTACCTTCGATCGCATGTTGTATATCATCCGCAAAGTGGCTGAAAATAAAATCTTTCGCTCCGACCTGAAGGATAAAGGCGATTTCTACATCCCGACCCTCACCTGCCGGATTATCATCTATAAGGGACTCCTCCTGCCTGAACAGATGGAATTCTACTATCCCGACCTGCTGGACGAAGAGTTCACCAGCGCACTGGCTCTGGTTCACCAACGCTTCAGCACCAATACCTTCCCGGCGTGGAAGCTGGCGCAACCGTTCCATGTGCTCTGCCACAACGGCGAAATCAACACCTTGCGCGGAAATTTCAACTGGATGAACGCCCGCCAGGGTTTGCTGAAGTCCCGCCTGTTCGGCGAAAACATTGATCGTCTCTTCCCGATCATCCAGCCGGGTCTCTCCGACTCCGCCTCGCTCGACCAGGCCGTTGAGTTGCTTTATCACGGCGGCCGCTCACTGCCGCACATCATGAGCATGCTCATTCCCGAAGCGTGGCAGAACCACAAAACTATGAGCGCCGAGAAAAAGGCATTCTACGAATATCACTCCTGCCTGATGGAACCATGGGATGGCCCGGCATCCATTCCTTTCACCGACGGCACCTGCCTCGGCGCCATCCTCGACCGCAACGGCCTGCGCCCGTCACGCTACATCGTCACCAAAGACGGTTATGTCATCATGGGTTCTGAAACCGGAATCATGGATATTGATCCAGCCAACGTGGAACGCAAAGGCCGCCTCGAACCGGGCCGCATGTTCCTCGTCGATATGGAGAAAGGGCGCATCATCCCCGACGAGGAGATCAAACACGAAATCGCAACCGGCCAGCCCTATGGCGAATGGATCAAAGAAAA
>JAQUXG010000068.1 GCA_028692515.1 Kiritimatiellales bacterium
GTAAAACGATCCATACGCTTTTAGCGAGGCGACGGAAAGGATACCGCTCGGCCGATAACGGCAACATTAAAAACCACACACCGTTTTTTTTACGACAAAGGAGCCTTCTCCGGCGCGCTAACGGCTCGTCTGGAACATAATCGTCATAACGTTAATGGGAATAACGCTCAGAACCCCGGTAGACTCCGAAAAGACAAGGTTGCCCTCAGCATTGGTCCAGACACCCGCGGACGACTCCGTGAATCCGGTAACGCTGAAGCTCGCGCCGAACGTCTCATTCAGGTTGGCGACATCGACGAGGGTCCAACTGTTTCCAACCGCAAGGTCAGCTCCGGTGAGATTAAAATTGAACGAGCCTCCCAGAATGATGGTTCCGGTTCCATCGCCCAGAATGGCGTTGTTTACACCATTGCTGCTAATGACAAATTCCATCGAGGCGTTGTCGGTAAAGGTTCCCGTGCCAACGGCCCAAAGATCCAGATCCCCGGTAATGGTACCAGCGAATGTAGTGGGTTTGTTGTCACCGCCAACTCTCAGCGTAGCCCCTTCACCGGCGACAGTACCCGTTCCCTGAAAATAACTTATTGTCTGGTCAACCCCTGCGGCCAATTCGAGCCGACCGCCTGCATTCACAGTTACATTGCGTTTCGTGCCATCAAACGTATTGCCTTCGAGGCGAAGTACCGCGTCGGCGTTGACGGTCGCGCCCTTCAGTTTGGCCGCGTTAAGGCCAGTGTAGATAAGGGTACCACCGTTAACGGTTAAAGTGGCATCAAGACGGCCGAACGTTGCCGTTCCCGTTCCTTCTTTGGACATACCACCACCACCTGTGATGGCATCAGCAAAAAAGATTCCGTTTCCCTGAATATCAAAGGCGCCATTAAAACCACCGCCAGCTATTGAGGCATTTGCACCGTTCTTAACCGTAATGCTACTCGTAGTGGTATCATCATTAAGAGTCGCGTTAATAGTTACATTACCCTCCTCGAACGTGAGCGAATGGAACACCGGAGTTCCGGAAGCCGTCACCGTCGCCGTCGCCGCATCACTCCCTGCGGAAAATACAACGTCACTTCCGTCAGTGTAAACAGTCGTCGCCGCCAGGCCGGAGGCGTCCGTGCTCCAATTCGCCGTGGTGTTGGTGTCCCAGATGCCGTCGGCAGGATTCCCCGCCCCCGAAGTACTGCCATTGGTGTCCCAATAAAGGGTTGCGGCATGAGCGCTGCACCCGAGCAACAATGCCGCAAACGCCACAAAGGAAAGGCGCAATTTGGCAGAGATGATGTTTTCCATGGCAACACTCCTCGTCTCGTTTCGATTATTATTTACGGTCACTTTCCTACTCTCCTTTATACAGGTATATATCGGCAAGCACGTCTAGCACGGTGAACATGCTAACGTAGCGAACATGCTAACGCGACAAACATTCTATGCAAGCACTCTGTTATATTTATTTATATTTGATCTGATCCACGGGTTTTCAAGGGGATGGAGACGATTCTGATAAGTTTGCGGAGGGCGGCCGTTTGACAGATGGCGCGGAGCCTGTCTCCCACGGGTCGACCTGCGGTTGAATGATCCCCGCCGTTTTTGCGTGTCAATTCCGGGCAAAACCCGATAAAAGGTTGCACATGAGAAAAGAAAACGATTCCCTCGGCGAACTGAATGTACCGGACGATGCGCTCTACGGCGTACACACCTGCCGGTCGATTGCAAATTTCCATATGGCGGGCGAACCGCTTCCGATCGAATTGATTTACGGCATGGTTCGGCTCAAACAGGCCTGCGCCGCCGCCAACGCGCATCTCGGCCTGCTGCCCCGCGACAAAGCCATTGCGATCGCCGCCGCCTGCGGCGAGGTACTGAGCGGCAAGTTTAACGACCAGTTTCCGATCGACGTTTTTCAGGCCGGCTCCGGCACGTCGAGCAACATGAACGTGAACGAGGTGCTGGGCAACCTCGCCGCCGAAGCGCTGGGCGGAAAGCGCGGCGACCGCAAGACGGTTCATCCGAATGACGACGTAAACATGGGCCAGTCGACCAACAACGTATTTCCGTCGGCGATCCGTGTCGCGGCGGTCGAACTTTCCGGCTCCCTTTTCCAAACATTGGAAAAACTTTTCCAAGCATTGGAAAAAAAGAGTGAGGAATTTTCCAGGGTTTGGAAAACCGGCCGCACTCATTTGCAGGACGCGGTTCCGGTAACGCTCGGTCAGGAGTTCGCGGCGTGGGCCAACGCTTTGCGCAAAGCGGAAAAGCGGATTGCTTTCGCCTGTATGGATCTGCTGGAGCTGGGGATCGGCGGCAACGCGATCGGCACCGGCGTCAACACGCCCATCGCGTTTCGCGGAGAGATCATCAAGGCGCTGAACGAGGCGACGGGGCAGGAATACCGCGTGGCCGAAAACGGCATCGAAATCACCCAGTTTCTTTCCGATATGGGCGCTTTTTCCTGCTCGCTAAAAATGCTGGCGCTCGACCTGAACAAGATCGTGAACGATCTGCGCCTGCTGGCTTCCGGCCCGAACACCGGGCTGGGCGAGATTAATCTGCCCGCCGTAGAGCCGGGCTCATCGATTATGCCGGGCAAGATCAATCCGAGCATCTGCGAAGCGTCCAATATGGCCTGCCTGCAAGTGGTCGGAAATGATGCGGCGGTTTCGATGGGCTGCGCGGCCGGTCAGCTGGAGCTGAACACGCATATGCCGCTGGTCGGCGTGAATATCGTCAAGTCGCTGAAGATTCTGATTCAGGTCTGCGACGCGCTGGATAAAAAATGCGTCAGCGGCATCACCGCCAACGAAACCGTCTGTAAAAATTATTTTGAGCGCAGCGCGGGACTGCCGACGATTTTGAATCCGGTGCTGGGCTACGACAAGGTCGCCGTGCTGGTGAAGGAAAGTCTGAAGACCGGCAAGACGCTGGCGGAACTGGTTCGTGAAAAGAACCTGATGCCCGAAGCTGAATTTGCCGCCCTGCTCGCCCGTTCGAACGGTCCTTCGGCCTAAAACCGCACGATCAGCAGAACCATCAGGATAAATAAAATCCCGAGCAGAGTTTTTGAAACGACGACGTTCTGGCGGCTCCACCGCAGAAGCGTTTCCGTGCGCAGGCCAAAATAGACCGCGATGAAAACGAGAACCAGCGGCAGGATGAACATCAGGTTGTAGAGCAGCAGAAGCAGCCAGGCGCGAACTTCAGAAAAGGCGCTGTCTTTCAAAATCAGAATGAGCGTCGGCACGTAGACCTGTCCGGTACAGACGCTTTCCAGCGCCGTGACTGCGATTCCGACCAGCAGTCCGCCCAGAATCACACTGGTGTTCCCCAGCCCGCGGTGCATAACGCCGTGAATCCGTTTTTTCATACCGGTTGAAAGCTGGAGTGTTACATCGCCGGAGCGGCCGCTTTTCCGGAAACGAAAGGCGTCGCGAAAGGAGAGTCCGGCCAGAATCAGCAGGATCACCGCCAAAACTTTTTCGATTGCGCCGCGTAGCGCGGTGAAGCCCGCAAACAGATGCAGTACGCGAAACAGGCCGAAACCGAGCGCCAGATAGGTCAGAAAGGAGGCCAGGCAGAATGAAATGCCGAGGAAAATTAATTTCCGGCTCCGGACTTTTGCAACCGCAAGCAGACTCATGAAGAAAACCAGCGTTGAGATGGCGCACGGATTGATCCCGTCGATCAATCCCGCAACCATGACGGCCGGAAAGGCAAACCCGTTGTACCATTTTTTCACGAGATCGGGCGGAACATCCTGCGGGACCGGACTCGACGAGGCGTTTTCCAGCAGGCTGTCGATCCGTCCGAAAAACTCGTCCGGTTCCGGAGTCGCACTGAAGGCATACTGCTTGTTAACGATCAGATACGCCCGTTCCGGCGCGGCATAGCCCAGCTCCTGCTCAAGTTGAAGAAGGTACAGAAAGTTGGTCTCCACGCCGATGTCATGCTTATGAATCCGGCACACCTGCGGAAATCGTTTTTCGAGCTCCGGCAAAAGGTCGGCTTCAATCCGTTCGCAGTCGCGGCAGCCGGGCTCATAGAAGAAATCAATTTGCACCGGTTCCGCGCCGCACACGGAACCGCAGAACAGTGCGATCAGCACGATGCGCTTTAGAGCCTGTTTCATAAGGCAGAAAGAACTACTCTTCCGTCGAAGCCTTGTCACGAGAAACCGATGAACACTCCGGTTTTTGAATGGTTTTTCCTCTGGTCGGCCGCTACAGTCGGTTGCATGAGCATTCTGATTAAACAGGTCGAATGGAGCGGCACCCCTGTTGATGTATTCATCAGCGGAAACCGCATTAAAACAATCGGAGGCTGTTCCAGTCAAAGAGCAGAGATTGTTCTCGATGGACGAAATAAAGCAATTCTGCCGACGTTTCATAACGCGCACAATCACGCGGCGATGGCCTACATGCGCAGCTATGCCGACGATATTGAACTGCACGCCTGGCTGACGGACCATATCTGGCCGTTTGAAAGCAAGGTGACCAAGCAAGATGTTTACGACGGCGCGCGGCTGGCCTGCCTGGAGATGATCAAATCCGGCACGACCTTCTTTAACGACATGTACTGGTTCTGGCACAGCACCGCCCGCGCGGTCGACGAAATGGGAATGCGCGCGGCTCTTGCCGCCGTCTTTATTGATTTTAATGATCCGGCAAAAGCTCAGGAGCAGATAGAGCAGAATCAAAAACTGTTTGGAGACCGGAAACAGTACAGCGACCGGGTTATGTATCAGCTCGGCCCGCACGCGATTTATACCGTCTCGGAGAAATCCCTGCGCTGGTGTAAAGAGTTCGCCGCAGAACACGGCTTGATGATTCACACCCACCTTTCGGAAACGGAAAAGGAAGTAGCCGACTGCGTTGCCAAACACGGAATGAGGCCTCCGGCGTATCTGGACTCGATCGGATTTCTCGGCCCGAATGTAACGGCGGCACACTGCGTTCATTTGGATCAGTCCGAAATGGAACTGCTGGCGGCACGCGGCGTGAAAGCACTGCACTGTCCGACATCCAACATGAAACTGTCGTCCGGCAAATTCCGTTTCACCGATGCGCAGAAAGCCGGAATGCAGATCGCCATCGGCACCGACGGCTGCGCATCAAATAACTGTCTCGATATGGGAGCGGAAATCAAGATAGCCGCCCTGCTTGAAAAACATTTTACCGGCGACCCGACCGCTCTGCCCGCCGAAGCCGCGTGGTATGCCGGAACGCGCGCCTGCGCGGAATTTTTCGGCCTCAACAGCGGAATCATCGAAGAAGGCGCGCTGGCCGACTGTATGCTCGTCGATCTGAACAATGAGCGACTGGTTCCCGGCTACAACCTGATTGCCGATATGGTGTACAGCGCCGACAGCTCCTGCATCGACACCGTTATCTGTAATGGAAAAATTCTGATGCAAAACCGCCATGTGCCCGGTGAAGAGGAAATCATCGCCAAAGGCCGCGCGCTCCGCGAAAAACTCCGGCGTTAATTTTTCCAATCATTGGAAAAACATATAATCCGGCCTCGCCGGTTTCCAATGCTTGGAACCGGCTCCGGTTCAATGCAAAGAGGACGAAAAATCAACGAATATTTGATTCAAATGACTGTTTGCGAACCTCTTGTAAATATTATACTCCCATACTTTTAAAAGTATGGGTAAACGGACTTCTTACATGATGCTCAAAGGTTAAAAAGACGTTAAATCGCACGGCCAATCAGCGAGAAAGGGCCGGTCCAGTCGAGTTTGACGTTCACGAGCTTTCCGAGGCAGTCGCCTTCGTGTTCAAAGAAAACCAGTTTGTTCTGCGGCGTACGTCCGCGCCAGCGCCCTTTGCTTTCCTGAAACTCTTCAGCAAGCACTTCTACCACAGCTCCGAGCATCAGTGCGTTGTTTTCGCCCATCACGCGGGCGACGACTTCATCGAAACGGTTGGCGCGGCTCTCTTTTTCTTCGTCAGAAACATCGTCGGACATTTTGGAAGAAACGGTGCGCGGGCGCGGCGAATATTTGGCGATGTGGGCCAGATCGAGCTTCAGCTCGTCGTAGAGCTTCACCGTTTCGAGAAAATCCTCTTCGGTTTCGGTTGGATAGCCGACGATGACGTCGGTATTGATCGATGCGTCGGGAATCATTTTCCGAATATTGGAAACGACCTCGCGATATTCAGCCTGCGTGTAGCCACGACGCATTGATTCAAGAATCCGGTCGCTCCCCGCCTGAAACGGCAGTTCAAAATAGGAGCAGACTTTTTCGGTTTCAGCCACGGTGCGGATCAGCTCTTCGTCGATATACGACGGATGGCTGGTGAGAAAGCGGACGCGCAGAATGCCGTCGATTTTTGCGACCTCTTTGAGGAGCCACGCCAGATTGAACTCGCCGTCGAGGTCGAAGCCGTAGCGGTCGACGATCTGCCCAAGCAGCGTCACCTCTTTAATCCCCTGCCCGACCAGCGCATGAATCTCCGCCAGAATCTCTTCCGGCTTGCGGCTGCGATCCGGCCCGCGGCGATACGGAATCACGCAGTAGGAACAGGCGTGCGAGCAGCCCAGAGTGATCGGCACAAAGGCGGTGATTGATTTTTCGCGGTTGATCACCGGAAGACGGTAATCGGATAGCTCGATCTGCGTGCGGTCGAGGTGGCTGTATTCATCGCGACTCAACACATAGTCGATCAACGCATCGGTCTGCGACGGAGCCATAAAGACATCCACGAACGGAAAGCGCACTGCTAGGTCTTCGGCTTCGCGCCTGCCGACCATGCACCCCATCAACGCGATGATCATCTTGCGCTTGTTTCTCTTGGTTCCGCCCAGCGAAAGCATTTTTGAAACGGCCTTATCTTCCGGTTGCTGACGCACCACGCAGGTGTTCAGAACAGCAATATCGGCATGCTCAGCGCGCGGGGTTTCCGCAAAGCCCAGTGCTTCGAGCTGCGACGCGAGGTGCCGCGAATCGGCCTCGTTCATTTGGCAGCCGATGGTCCAGATATGATAGGTTCCGGTCATTCAATTTCCCTTTTGCAAAACGACGCTTCTACCACAGCCGTCGCCGTCCGCAAAGCCGCAGGAATGGAAAAAGCTGGTTCAGGTTGTCATTAATTACGGGAAAGCTCATATTGCGCGGCTATGAAAATTGGAATTTCTGACTCCGGCTACGGCGGCCTGTCTGTTTTCAGAAATATTTCCGCTCGCCTCCCTGAATACGACTATATCTATCTGGGCGACAATGCGCGCACGCCCTACGGAAATCGCTCCTTTGAAACCATTTTCCATTTCAGCAAACAATGCATCGACCAGCTGTTTGCCAGGAATTGCAAGCTGATCGTGATTGCCTGCAATACCGCGTCAGCTAAAGCGTTGCGCAACTTGCAGCAAATTACGTTGCCAGCCGAATACCCCGACCGAAAAATCCTTGGAATCATCCGTCCATCGGTCGAAGCATTAACCGATCTGTTGCCGACATCACCGCATTCAGAAATCGCCATATGGGCGACGCAGGGAACGGTCGATTCCCTGAGCTACCCGCTCGAACTCGCCAAACTCGCACCGGACTTACATCTAATCCAGCAAGCCTGCCCCATGCTGGTTCCGTTGGTCGAAGCCGGAGAACATGACGGGGCCGGGCTCGACTATTTCATTGAAAAATACTGGCGGCAGACTCTGGAAAAAAGCCCCGACAGAAAAATCGACGTCTTACTGCTGGCTTGTACGCATTACCCCCTGCTCTACGCCAAAATCCGCAGCGTTGTCCCGCATTCTGTAAAAATCATCGAGCAAGGCGATTTAGTCGCTACCCGGCTGGCCGATTACCTGCAACGGCATCCGGAAGTGGAAACAGTTTTAAGCCAAAAACAAAACCGTCGGTTCCTGACGACGGATCAAACCGAACGATTCGATCAGCTGGCGAAAGTATTTCTCGGGAAAAGCGTTCTTTCCGAACGCATTGAAATCTGATTTAAAGACGGATCATATTATCCGCCATGGTGTTACGCCAAAAACACATCTCTCTATATAAAATTCGCTTTACCCAAGGTCCTCATAGTGGGAGTTTCCAAGCATTGGAAAGAATTCTTCCGATGAGACGGATTCTAATATCAATTGCGACAGATAGGGCCCGATGGCTTCTCCGGTTCGATACACTCGAACCAACCAAAAAAGGAGAAAGCCATGGGCTGGAAGCAGATTACCATTGAAGAGCGCGAAGG
>JAQUXG010000069.1 GCA_028692515.1 Kiritimatiellales bacterium
GATTGGCGGATGAGACGCGCGGCGCTTCGTGAATTTCGAGTCCGACGCCGTGGCCGGTTCCGTGGATGAATCCCTGCGGAATTCCGTTGAGGGTTTCGGTTTGGTATCCGCGTTTTTCCATTTCTCCGGCGGCCGTGGCGTGTACGTCGTCGGTCCAGGCTCCGGCTTTGACCTCTTTCAGGGCGGCGGCCTGTCCGGCTTTGACGGCGTTGTACATTTTTTTGAGTTCCGGCGATGCCGGGCCGCGGCAGACGGTGCGGGTGATGTCTCCCCAATAACCGCTTTTTCCAGACCTTGGAAAAATGTCGAGGACGATGGGCTGCCCGGCGTGGAGCGGGCCGGTTCCGCGTTCGTGCGGGTCGGCGGCGTGCGCTCCACAGGCGACGATGGTCTCCTGTGCGACGCATTCGAGGTCGAGCAGGGTGTGGCAGATGGTGGCGCGCACTATTTCGGAGGTGAGCAGGGTTTTGCCGCATCGCAGCAGTCCATCTTTACCGATTTCCGCCGAGGCGATCTGCTGGATGGCAGCGTTCATGGCGGCGACAGCGGCGCGCTGGGCGTTTTGTACGGCTAAAATTTCGTCGGCGTTTTTGATTTCGCGCTGCGGACAGAGCGCGTCTTTGGATATTTTGAGCTGCAAGCCGGCGCGTTTTAGTTTTTCGGCGAGGCCGAGCGGGAAGTCGTCGCTGACGGTTAGCTTTTTCTGGTCGGTGCATTTTCTGATCCAGTCGGCGGCTCCTTTTTTCCAGGAGGAGCCGATCATTTCCGGATGCAAAACGGTGACGCCGCGTTTGACGCTTCGGCGCAGCCGGTTGTATTCCATTTCGGAAACGAGAAGTGTTCCACGGCGCCCGGTTTGGATAAGCATCGCGGCTTCAGGAGGTTCTGTTCCGCACAAATAACGGATGTCTGCGGCATTTCCGGCGCTGCTGATAAGTATGTGGACAGGTGTTGTTTTTTTCATATTCGTAAAGCTTCTGTTAGATGCATGTTTACAAAAAAAAGATGCGGTTTATGAGCTTTTCTTTTTCCCAACTTCAGTGGGTATGTTGTGTCGCTTCCTTTTTTTCAAACTGCATCTTGTGTGCGCCTCTTTTTTTTCAACCGCTTCCAGCTTTACCCTTGAGAGAGTTTGCCTCGTTTAATAGCTTCTCCGTGTCGCGAAAGCGCAAGGAAGATGGGGTTGTGAATAACCTGTTGATATCTCCCGTTGTGCTGTTAATGATTTTCTAACTGTGCCGATTTGGATTTGTATGCGCAAAGATAAAGATACGCTTTGGGAAGAGGCCTGCCGGCATCTGGAAGAGACTCTGCCGAAGGATATTTTCGAGAAGTGGATTGCGGTGATTCAGTGCCGCAGCATCGAAGAGGGCAAAGTGGTTCTCGTGGTCGGCAACGATTTCTATCAATCGTGGCTGGTAGAACACTATCTGCCGCTCATCCGGAAAGCACTGACGGCGGTTTCCGGCAATGAACTGCAAATCGACCTGACCGTGGATTATTCTCTGATCAGTGAACAGCCGGAGGAAAAGCCGGAAAAACGCCACTCCATTCTGTCCTCGCGCAAACCGGCGGAAACCAATCTCAATAAAAACTATACGTTTGACTCGTTTGTAGTCGGCCCGTCGAACCAGTTTGCCCACGCCGCGTCGATGGCATCGGCGCAATCGCCGTCGCGAGCCTATAATCCGCTTTTTATCTATGGCGACGTCGGACTGGGCAAAACCCACCTGATGCAGGCGATCGGAAATTTCATTCACTCGAAGAACTCACGCGGGAAGGTGTGCTACACCACCTGCGAATCGTTCGTAAATGAATACATTGAAGCCCTGCAGACCAATTCGCTGGCCAAGTTCCGTAAAAAATACCGCACCACAGATGCGCTGCTGATCGATGATATCCATTTTCTGGCCGGTAAGGACCGGATGCAGGAGGAGTTTTTCCACACCTTTAATGCAATTTTTGAAAATCATAAGCAGATTGTGATGACGTCTGACCGGCCGGCCGGCGAGCTGGCGGGGCTGGCGCCGCGCCTGGTGTCGCGTTTTGAGTGGGGTCTGGTGGTTGAGCTGGAAAGCCCGGATGTCGAAACCCGCGTGGCGATTTTGCGTAAAAAATGCGAACAGCTGAATCTGTCGATCGAGCAGAGTCTTCTTTTTTATATCGCCGAACGAATTTCTTCCAACATCCGCCGGCTCGAGGGCGCCCTGATCCGCGTCGCATCTTATGTTTCACTGACCGGTCAAGCGATGGATCGCTCAAAGCTGGAATATCTATTGCGCGATACGCTGGATCAGGAACAGAAACATGCGGTCAGCATCGAGGGTATTCAGAAGCTGGTGGCCGAACACTATGATATCCGGCTGGGAGATCTGGTCGGGCCCAAACGCCCGCAGAATATCGCCTGGCCGCGACAGGTGGCGATGTATCTGTCCCGGACAATGACTAATCAGTCATTCCCGGTCATCGGCAATGCGTTCGGCCGCAACCACGCCACGATCGTGCATGCATGCCAGCTGGTCGAGCGCCGCCAGACCGAGGATTTGAAGCTCCGCCAGACTCTTTCTCTGCTTCGTCAGCGCGTCAGCCACAGCACGCAGAAAGCCGGATAACTCTTTAGGACAACTTCTACAGCATCCTGTGGATAAGCTGGGGATAGAAACAATAACTTCGGGTTATCGAAAACAGAGTGGGTTTACGCTCGATTTTTCCACAGAGATATCCACAGTGCTAAGTGCGGTAACCGGACGGGGTTGAAGAAAAAAATAGGCTGACTGGATGGTCTATTTACAGTAGTAATAATAAGACGGTTTATATAGATTTATAGTCCTATAGATTCTTGGAGGTTGTTAATGAAACTCACAGTTGAAAAAGATGTCCTGCTGGAAGCGTTGCAAAAAGTTCAATCGATTGTCGGCCAGCGCAGCACACTTCCTATTCTTTCCAATGTTCTCCTGAAAGCAGAAGGAGGCACAATTTCATTAACCACCACCGACATGGAAGTTTGTGTAAAGACAACCGCCGCCGCTGAAATCAGCGAAGATGGCGGAACCACTCTTCCAGCTCGCCGCTTTTTCAGCATCTGCCGCGAACTGCCGAATGGTTCCGTTGAAATTGAAGTGGATGCGAAAGATGTAGCAACCATTCGTTGTGGTCCGTCCTATTTCAAACTGGTAGGTCTTCCTGAAGAGGAATTTCCGCCGTTGCCTGAATTTGAAGAGAGCACCGTTTACACAATCGATCAGGATGTCTTCCGGGCGATGCTCCAAAAGGTCGTATATGCCTCGTCAACGGATGAAACCCGTTACATCCTTAACGGAGCCTTACTTAGCTTCAAGGACGAGAAATTGACCGTTGTAGCCACGGATGGACGCCGTCTTGCACTGGTGGAGCAGGAAATTGAATTTTCCGAAGATGCACAAGCCAATATGGTTGTTCCCACCAAAACATTGAATGAGCTGATTAAAACACTGGGCGATGAAGGTGTTTTACGAATCCGGGTGGCCGCCACACAGATCGTCTTCGATTTTGATCAAATCATTATTATTTCCAAATTGATCGAAGGAACCTATCCAAATTTTCAGCAGGTAATTCCATCACAGTGCGAAGAGCGTGTAGCAATCGACCGTGAAACCATCCTGAATGCCGTTCGTCGCGTTTCGCTGCTCACGGACGATCAAACAGCTTCCATTCGTCTCAACTTCGGTAAAAACAAACTCGAGCTGGTAACGAACAGCCCGGAAATCGGCGAAGCGCGCGAAACCATCCCGGTGAAGTATGAGGGTAAAGAGATTTCCATCGCCTTTAATCCCGGCTTTTTGATGGCCCCTCTTCGGCATCTGGACTCGGACGAAATTTTCTTTGAATTGTCCGATGAACTGAGCCCGGGTGTAATTAAAACCAGCGTTCCGTTCCTGTATGTGCTGATGCCAATACGCGTATCGTAAAGGAAAAGCTGGTTGCCCGACTAGGATTTGAACCTAGACAAGCAGATTCAGAGTCTGCTGTGCTACCATTACACCATCGGGCAGAAGAACGGAAAATAAGCCAGAGAATCTCTTCGAGTGCAAGTAGGGAATGGATAAAAAGAGATGAGAGAAGACGGACAGAGCCGGGTGGTTGGATTATTAGGGGTCGGGTTCGATACACAGGACGGGCAGATAAGGATCACACAGGCGGATCAATACAGTGTTTTGATGGGATCGGGAGAAACACACGAAGCATTACAGAAAATCTGTCGCCGGATCGATGAATCTATAAAATCCTCCGGCCGGGCTTTAAATGATTATTCTCCCGAAGAGTTTATGGAAATGATGCAGGAGCTGTATTGAGACAGGTTTTGTCATGAAAATACTGTTCCTCACCAATAAACTTCCCTACGCCGATGTGGCCGGAGGACACCGGATCATCTATCAGCGAATTCGCCATCTGGCCGAGCAGGGGCATCACATCGGACTTCTCTCGTTTGTAACCGATGAAAATGAAGAACAGATCGAATCGCTTCGGCCGCTGTTAACAGAACTGCACATCCTGCCGCATCCGAATCGCAACATTTTTATCCGTGCGTTTCACGATTACGTTTTTCTAAGCCGGCCGGCGGTATTCTGGAAAAGCTATTCCCGGAAAATGGTCGAAGCGGTGGGAGAAATGAATGAAAAGTGGAAATACGACCTGATCATCGCTGAATTTTCAGAAATGGGACAGTACCTCTATAAAAACCCCTATCTTTCCGCCGTCAATAAAGTGATCTCCTGCCATCGCTGTGTCACTGCGTCCTATGAAAAATACAAATCTCTCGGCGAAATCAGACTGAAGCTGTATCTGAAAAGCATTCCCCAGTTGCGCGGGTTGCAGAAATACGAATTCAACATGTACCGCAGCGCCGATCGCGTTTTAGTTCTGACGCCGCAAGACCGGTTCACCATGCAGTACTACGCTCAGGATCTGGCCATATCTGTTACTCCGGCCGGCGTAGATATCGAATATCTTCAAGCGCTTCCGCCAGTGAAAAAAGAACCGGTCATTCTGCTGACCGGATTCATGGGCGATCCGGCGAACGAAGATGGAGTTCTGTGGTTTCATCACCATATCTGGCCGCGTCTCAGCGAGCGGCATCCGGAGGTGAAATTTTATATCGTCGGAGGCGGTGCCAGTTCGCGCATTACCCGTCTGGCTGAAAAAGACAGCCGGATCACCGTCACCGGCTTTGTTGAAGACCTCCGGCCTTATCGCAATATAGCCAGCGTTTTTGTTACACCCGTTCGTCTCGGATCCGGCATGCGAACCAAAGTACTCGAAGCCATGGCCGGCGGCCTTCCCGTCGTTTCCACTTCACTTGGAATGGCCGGACTGGAGGCTCAGACCGGGGTGAACTGCCTGGTCGCGGACACGCCGGAACTCTTCACCCAAAGTGTCGAATGGCTTCTCACAGACAGTGCGCTGGCCGATCAGATGGCCCGAAATGCCAAAGAACTCGTCAAAGACAAACACACACTCGAGGGCGGACTTCAGCGCTTTGAAAACATCATTACCTCCATCGTAAAAGGATAACCCGATGACCTGCAACGTCCCCTTTGATCTGCTCGAAGCCTTCATGACCGATGCCTTTAAGGCCATCGGCGTTCCCGAAGAAGAGGCAAAAACCTGCGCGAACGTCTTGGTCATGTCCGACAAACGCGGCATCGACTCCCACGGCGTCGGCCGCCTCAAACCCATTTACTACGACCGCATCATCAAACAGAAAATCCAGCAGCCCGTCACACAGTTTGAAATTGTCCGCGACATGGCCGCCACCGCCGTCGTCGACGGGCATCACGGCATGGGCATGGTCATCGGCAAACGCTGCATGGAAATGGCTATCGAAAAAGCCCACACCTACGGCCTCGGCATGGTCGTCGCCCGCAACTCCACCCACTACGGATTTGCCGCCTACTATCCCATCATGGCCTGCAACGCCGGAATGATCGGCCTCACCGGAACCAACGCGCGCCCCTCCATCGCCCCCACCTTTGGCGTCGAAAACATGCTTGGCACCAATCCGCTCGTCTTCGGCATGCCGACGGATGAAGGCTTTCCCTTCACCAACGACTACGCCACCTCCATCATCCAGCGCGGAAAAATCGAACAATACGAACGCGAAGGCAAAGACTGCCCGCCCGGCCTCGTCATCGGCCGCGACGGCAAAACCAAAACCGACTCCGCGCAGATTCTGAAAGAGCTCGTCTCCGGCGAAGCCGCGCTCACTCCCATCGGCGGCATCGGCGAAGAAACCGGCGGCTACAAAGGCTACGGCTTCGCCACCGTCGTCGAACTGCTTTCCGCCGCACTCCAGCAGGGAAAATTTTTAAGCGCACTCAGCGGAATCGACGAAAGCGGCAAACCGCAGCCCTACGGACTCGGCCACTTCTTCATGGCCATCAACATCGAACACTTCTGCGACCTTGCGGCATTCAAAAAAACCGCCGGCGACATCCTGCGCGAACTGCGCGCCTCGCAGAAAGCGCCCGGCGCCGACCGCATCTACACCTGCGGCGAAAAAGAACACCTCGCATGGCTTGAGCGGCAGGACAAAGGCGCGCCCATCGATGAAGCCCTCCAGAAACAGCTGATTCAGATCCGCGACGAACAAAACCTCACCCGATACCGCTTCCCCTTCGAGGCATAAACTGTCCGCCCGCCGAAGCCTGAGCGAAGGAGGGAGCCTGTACCCAAAAAGTTTCCAAACATCGGAAAAATCCATCGCGCGTTTTCCAATGGTTGGAACGTTGCCAAACACCACAATCCGCCGCTATGCTCCCCTCGGCTTTCTGGAAATTGCGGCATGACGCACAAACAACGCGGGAGAAACGATGAAGAAATGGAGCATAGTCGGAGCGGTTGCTTTGCCTTTTCTTTTTTCGGGAATCTGGTTTTTCTGGCCCGAGATTAGGCTTTTGACCACTTCTTTTCCAAAGACCGCAGACAAGATGCAGAACCGATTCAGAGTGACAATCCGCGATAATGCGGGAATCGGGGGAGACGTGGACAGGACATTCTCCGCATATCGTCTTGGTGCAAGACGCATACTCTGGCTGGAACACCGGCAGGGTGAATCGATAGATGGAGACATTGTGTCGGCTGATATCCTGTATAACTTTGGACAAAAAGAAAGAGATAGGGTCTCTAACAAACTCCTGGAGAACACGTCGCAATAATTCAGACCCTCAGAGGAAACATTCCAAATCCCATCCATCCCGTAATCCTGCTTGCCAAGCCATAGCTTTTGCGAAGGCTGGTAAAAATTTAAAATGAACCATTTTGATTCCAAAGCCGCTGAATGGGACGACAATCCCGTTCGCGTTGAAAACGCCCGCAAAATCGCCGCCGCTATCCGCGCTGCCGTTCCACTCAACAAAACCATGCGCGCGCTCGAATTCGGCTGCGGCACCGGACTGATCAGCCGCGAGCTTTTTCCAACCATTGGAAACATTCTGGCGATTGATCTGTCGTCCGGCATGATTGCGCAGCTTCAAAACCGCATTGACGAAGCGGAGCTCAAAAATATCTCCGCCCGCTGTCTCGACATCTTTACCGATCCGCCGGACGGGCCGTTTGATTTGATTTTTAGCGCGATGGCTATGCATCACGTTCAGAACACCGACGCGCTGCTCGACCGCTTCGCCGCGCTCACCGCGCCCGGTGGCTGGATCGCGCTTGCCGACCTCGACACGGAAGACGGAACCTTTCACGACCACTTCGAAGGCTTCATCCATCACGGCCTCGACCGCAACGAACTGATGAAGAAACTCCGCGTCCGCGGATTCAGCCAAACCGCCGCCATCACCGCGC
The DNA here is from genome assembly GCA_028692515.1 of Kiritimatiellales bacterium. Lineage (GTDB taxonomy): Bacteria > Verrucomicrobiota > Kiritimatiellia > Kiritimatiellales > Tichowtungiaceae > Tichowtungia. Next base: position 7,828 of record JAQUXG010000069.1, read on the forward strand.
ACACCATGCACAAAAACGGCCGCGACTACCCCGTTTTCCTCCTCACCGCCCGCAAACCCGCAGAATAATTTTCCACCCGGGCCGCAACCCACTCGCCGGCAGTTAAAATGGTAAAATCATTATTCATTACCGTACGGGTGCTATAAAAATGATTTTGCCAACCCCGTTCCTGTCGAGTGATCTCGAAAGAGAACCCGCTATTAACAGGGTTTATTAATAAGCTGAGGGTTCCCCGTATTCGGAGCGCCTGTGTAAATCACACGCCTCCGCAAGTTTGGCGGGGTCATGGCCCCCGCCCTGCAAAATCGGCTAACGGATTCGACATTTTCTAAAACGCTC
>JAQUXG010000070.1 GCA_028692515.1 Kiritimatiellales bacterium
GTGTGATCTGTATGCCCAGGTGGTCGATGAGATCCTTATTGTGCGCGGGACGCTGTCGGCTCCGATCGAGGCTCGCTGCGCAAGATGCACGCAAATTTTCTCGACAACCGTGGTCGATTCCGGTTTCCTGCGCGACTTCCCCGGAATTTCAGGAACCGAGGAAGTGGATGTTACGGAGGAGCTTCGCGAGGCGATTCTGCTGGATCTGCCGCACTTTCCGCTCTGCGACGAGAGTTGCAAGGGATTGTGTGATCAGTGCGGAAAAGATCTGAACGGCGGGCCGTGCGGTTGCCGGAAGATCGAAGAGGGCGGGTCGTGGGGCGCGCTCAATAGTTTGAAATTGTAATGGAAAAACAGAATAAGGCTGGGGTACTATGTCCAGCCTTTTACAGGAAACGCAGTTTAGCGGGAGAATAGAGAAATGGCCCTTCCAAAAAGAAAATCATCGAAGAGCAGAACGCGGCGCACAAGAGCCGAGAACATGAAGCGTCAGCTCAATAAAGCCGGCTTTGATGCCGAAAGCGGAGCTCCGGCTCTGCCGCATCGCGTATGCCCGACCACCGGCAAATATAAAGGCCGTCAGGTTATTACCGTCACTGACGAGTAAGGCCATGCGTATCGCAATTGATGCCATGGGCGGCGATTTCGCCCCTCGTGAGATCGTGAAGGGCGCCGTTGAGGCGGCCCGTGGTCTTTCCGGAATAGAGAAGCTTTTCCTTGTTGGCGATGAAACCGTCATCAAGGCGGAGCTGGCTTTATATGGCGAAACCCCGGCCTGTATTGAAATCCGTCACGCCTCCGAAGTCATCGAAATGAGTGAGTCCCCCGCGCTGGCGCTCCGCCGCAAGCGGGATTCTTCCATTATGCGTGCCGTTGAACTGGTGAAAGCCGGCGAAGCGGACGCGATCTTTTCCGCCGGCAGCACCGGCGCGGCAGTCGCGGCAAGTACGCTGCGACTGCGTACGCTCGAAAATGTGGATCGCCCGGCGATCGCCACGGTTCTGCCATCGCTCAAACATCCTTTTGTTCTGCTCGATGCCGGCGCCACCACAGACTGCACCGCAGCCATGCTGGTCGAGTTTGCCGCCATGGGCGACATTTATGCCGAGCACATTCTCGGTATTGCCAACCCGACGGTCGGTCTGCTGAGCATCGGTGAAGAAGATTCCAAGGGGAGTAAAAACACCAAGGATGCTTTCCAGTTATTGGAAAAATCCCACCTCAATTTTATTGGAAATGTCGAAAGCCACGATCTGTTCGAAGGTAAAGTCGATGTTGCGGTCTGCGACGGCTTTGTCGGCAACGTGGTATTGAAGACCAGCGAAAGCGTCTCCCACGCCATGGGCCAGTGGATTAAAGAATCCTTCTCCACATCGCTGATCCGCAAAATCGGCGCGGGCATTTTGAAAGCCTCCGGCGCATTTCAGGAAATCAAAGACAAGGTTGATCCCGAAGCCTACGGCGGCGCGCCGCTGTTAGGCGTAAAGGGTGTTTGTATTATCGGACACGGCTCCTCTTCTTCGTTTGCTGTCTATAACGCCATTCGCGTGGCGGGCACGGCGGTCGAGCAGAAACTCAACCATTTGATCGAAGAGAAGATCAACGAGGTATTTAAAGACAGTGAGTAAAGCCACCAACAGTCTGCGTACGGTTTCAATTATCGGCACCGGCGTCTATCTTCCAGAGAAGACGGTTCACAACCGGGATCTGGAAAAAATTGTGGATACCAACGACGAGTGGATTTATTCACGTACCGGTATGCGTGAACGGCACATCGCCCGTGACGATCAGGCCACCTCTGACCTCGCTGCCGAAGCCGCTAAAGCGGCGCTGGCTGACGCGGGCATCAGCGCCGCCGAGGTCGATCTTTTGATTGTCGCCACGCTGTCCCCCGATATGTTTTTTCCCAGCACCGCCTGTTTCGTGCAGGATAAAATCGGTGCCAAAAACGCGTATTGCTACGATCTCGGCGCGGCCTGTTCCGGCTCGCTCTATGCGTTCGAAACTGCCAAAAACCAGATCGCCTGCGGTGCGGTCAATACCGCGTTGATTATCGGCGCTGAAAAAATGAGCACCTTTATCGATTGGAAGGACCGCAATACCTGCGTGCTGTTTGGCGACGGCGCGGGTGCGATGGTTTTGCGCGCAACCGGTGCAAAACGCGGTGTGATGCGCGGCGTTTTCGGTTCCGACGGCTCGCTGGCGCACCAGCTCTGGACGCCCGGCGGCGGTTCGCGTAATCCGATGACGCACGAAATGCTCGATCGGAATGAGCAGTATCTCAAAATGGAAGGCCGCGAAGTCTATAAGCACGCAGTCATCCAGATGACCAAATCGGTCGTCGAAGCGCTTGAGACAAACGGCCTCACCTCTGACGACATCAAACTCTTTATCCCGCATCAGGCCAACGCCCGCATCATTGACGCAATCGGCAAGCGCCTTAACGTTGAAGACCGGATGTTCCTGAATGTTGAAAAATACGCCAACACCTCGGCCGCCGCGCTGCCGATTGCCATTGACGAGGCCGTAAAATCCGGACGGGTCGCCAAGGGCGATCTGATGTTGCTCGTTGCTTTCGGCGGCGGCTTCACCTGGGGTGCTAATATTGTGGAGTGGACGAAATGAAGAACGCCATCCTTTTTCCCGGACAGGGTTCGCAGTCAGTCGGCATGGGTCGCGATTTTTATGACGCGATTCCGGAATGCAAAGCGCTTTTCGAAAAAGCCAACGAAGTGCTCGGTTATGACATCGCCGACATCTGCTTCAACGGTCCTGAAGAGGAACTGAAAAAATCGCACAACACCCAGCCCGCGATTTTTACGGTCAGTGCCGTCGCCTTTGAGGCGATGAAGCTGAAGAAGCCGATGACATTTGATTTTGCCGCCGGGCACAGCCTCGGTGAATGGGGCGCGCTCTATGCCGCCGACGTGATTTCCTTTGACGATACTCTGCGCGTTCTTAAAGCCCGCGGTGAATTCATTCAGGCCGCCTGTGTCGCCAACCCCGGCGCGATGCTCGCCGTCATCAATCTTGATCGCGCCGCGCTCGAAAAGATTGCCGCCGAAACCGGCGTCACGCTGGCCAACATTAATTCGCCCGACCAGATCGTTCTTTCCGGCACCGCCGAAGGTATCGCCAAGGCCGAAGTGCTCTGCAAAGAAGCTGGCGCCAAACGCGCGCTTCCCCTGCCGGTTGCCGGCGCATTTCACTCTCCGTTGATGCAGCCTGCCGCTGACCGGCTTGCCGGATTTCTTGAAACCATTCAATTGAATGCGCCGGCTATACCCGTTCTTTCGAACGTTACGGGTGCTCCGCACGAGAGCGTGGACGCGATTCGCGCCAACATGATCGCTCAAATTACCGGTTCAGTTCGTTGGGTAGAGTGCATGCAGTGGCTTGCCGCACAAGGAGTTACCGAGGCCGTTGAATGCGGCCCCGGCAAGGTTCTGGCGGGGCTGATGAAGCGTATTGACAAGACCGTTTCGGTCTCTAACATAGGCGCAATTTCCGATTTGGATGCCTGATCCGAAAGAATAACGAAAACAGAGATTGAAGGGATTTTCTCATGGGACAATTTGATGGAAAAGTTGCATTGGTAACCGGAGCCGCCCGCGGCATCGGTCAGGCGATCGCTCTTAAACTTGCCGCTGACGGTGCCGATCTTGCGCTGTGCGACCTGAAGGCCGAATGGCTTGAAGAAACCGCAGGGTTGGTCAAAGAACTCGGTCGCCGCGTGGAATGCTACAGTGTGGATGTCAGCAACGCCGCCGGCGTGGACGCAACCGTAAAGCAGATTGAAGCCGATTTCGGCAAAGCGGTTGATGTGCTGGTGAACAATGCCGGGATCACCAAAGACGGTCTGCTGATGCGCATGAGCGAAGAGGATTGGGACGCTGTGCTGAACGTCAACCTTAAGGGTGTGTTCCTGTTTACCAAAGCCGCGATGCGCGGCATGATGAAACAGCGCTCGGGCAGCATCGTCAACATTGCCTCGATCATCGGCCTCATCGGCAACCCCGGACAGGCCAACTACGCGGCCTCCAAAGGTGCAGTGATTGCGTTTACCAAGACGGTTGCCAAAGAGCTTTCCAGCCGTAACATCCGCTGCAACGCGGTCGCTCCCGGGTTCATCAAGACCCCGATGACGGATAAGCTTTCAGAAGAGGTTCAGCAGAAAATGCTGGCCAATATCCCGCTGGGCCGCTTCGGCGCCCCTGAAGACGTGGCCAATGTGGTTGCTTTCCTGGCGGGGGATGCCTCAGGTTATGTCACCGGACAGGTGATTTCGACTTGCGGCGGCATGGTGATGTAGGTTAAAGAGACGTTCATTTAGGAGCCGAAACTAAGGAGAAACATTATGGCACTTGCAGATAAAGTAAAAGATATCATCGTCGAACAGCTTGGCGTGAACGCGGATCAGGTTACCCCTGCTGCTTCCTTCATTGAAGACCTCGGCGCCGACTCGCTCGACACCGTTGAGCTCGTCATGGCTTTCGAAGAAGAATTCGGTGCGGAAATTCCGGACGAAGATGCTGAAAAGCTCACCTCCGTCGGCGCTGTCATCGACTATCTGAAATCAAAAGGTCTTGGCGAATAAAGACCCTTTGTGATAAAAAAACCGGGAACTTTTAACCGAGTTCCCGGCTTTTTTTTATAGATCAGTTTCCAGAGGAGAGAACGTATGAGTCATCGTAAAGTGGTTATCACCGGCATGGGCGCAGTCACCCCGATCGGCAACAATCTGGCCGAATTATGGGAAGGGCTCAAAACCGGACGCTCTGGCGGAGCAACCATCACCCGGATCGAAAATCTAGACGGCTTTACGTCGACCATCGCCGCCGAAGTCAAAAATTTTGATGCCGAGCAGTTCATCTCCAAAAAAGAAGCCCGGAAAATGGATCTCTTCACCCAGTACGGACTGGCGGCTTCCATCATGGCCATGCAGGATTCTGGCCTGGATCTCACCCGGGAAGACCTCGAACGTATCGGCGTAATTGTGAGTACCGGCATCGGCGGGCTGGAAATCATGGAAGCCTCGCAGGACATTTACCGCGAGCGCGGTGCCAGCCGTCTTTCCCCGTTTGTTATTCCGGTCATGATCACCAATATCGTAGCAGGTCATGTTGCCATTCAGTACGGACTCAAAGGTCCAAACTTCTGTGTCACCAGCGCCTGCGCCAGCGGAACCCATTCCATTGGCGAAGCCTTGCGCATTATTCAGCATGGCGAAGCCGATGTGATGCTGGCTGGCGGAACCGAAGGCGCCATTACCCCGCTGGGTGTCGGCGGCTTCTGCGCTCTGCGCGCACTCACCACCCGCAACGACGATCCCTCGCATGCTTCGCGTCCATTTGATCTCAATCGCGACGGTTTCCTCATCGGCGAAGGCGCTGGCGTCATCGTTATCGAAAGCGAAGAGCACGCCAAAGCGCGCGGTGCGAAAATTTACTGTGAACTCGCCGGGTACGGCCGCACTTGCGACGCCCATCACATTACCGCGCCAGATCCGAGCGCTGATCAGGCGGCCCGTGCAATGCGCCTCGCCTTTGAAGAAGCCGGTCTGAAAGCCGAAGACATCGACTATATCAATGCCCACGGCACCAGCACCTCGCTTAATGATAAGGGCGAAACCGCAGCCATCAAAAAAGCGCTGGGTATGGAGCAGGCCTACAAAGTGGCCGTCAGCTCCACCAAAGGGATGACCGGGCACCTGCTCGGTGCCGCTGGTGGCGTCGAAGCGATCGTCTGCGCTATGGCCATCAAAGAAGGTTTGATCCCGCCGACCATCAACTACGAAACGCCCGACCCGGACTGCGATTTGGACTACGTCCCGAACGTCGCTCGCAAAACGGAAGTGCGCGCCGCGCTCAGCAATTCGCTTGGTTTCGGCGGACACAACGCCACGCTCTGCTTCAAAAAGGCGTAGGTTTTCCAATCATTGGAAAAATGAAGGCCGCCCTAACCGGGGGGCCTTTTTGTTTTTCGGACAGGGAAGGGTCAATGGCGCGGAAAGCGGCGGGAGCGGATCAGTCCGATCCGGCAAAGACGCGAAAGCAATCCGGTGCAGAGACAGCCGACACCGTAACGCAAACTGCGCTGAAAATTGATTGAGGAGGCGTCCGGAAAGTATTTGGTCGGACAGCTTACCTCAGCGACGGTGTACCCGAACCAGAGAACCTGTGCCAGCATCTGATTGTCGAAAACAAAGTCGTCGGAATTTTCATCCAGCGGAAGCTGCTCGAGCAGTTCGCGGGAGAATGCGCGGTAGCCGGTATGATATTCGGAGAGCTTAGCGCCGAGCAGCAGATTTTCGATCAGTGTCAAAAAACGATTAGCGGTATATTTCCACCACGGCATCCCGCCCTTGAGCGCCTGTCCACCCAGAATACGCGAGCCGAGAACACACGGATAAAGTCCATTCGAGATCATTGATGCCATGGCGGGGATGAGGGCGGGAGTATATTGGTAGTCGGGATGAATCATGATGATGACATCCGCACCTTCTTCCAGCGCCAGCCGGTAACAGGTTTTCTGGTTGCCTCCATACCCTTTATTTTCGGAGTGAACGTGCGTGTGTACGCCATCAAGCGATTCAGCCAGAGCGGCCGTTTCATCGCGGCTGGCGTCATCCACCAGAATGATACGGTCTACGACGCCCTGAGCCATCACCTCATCATAAGTGCGTTGCAGGGTTTTTTCCGCATTATAGGCAGGCATTACCACTACAATTTTTTTACCGTTCAGCATGACTAGACTCCTTCAAAGAATTACAGTCGTGGAGGGTAAGCCCGTGTATAAACCCTTTAATAATGGATCATTTTCGCTCTTACTTCGACACAGGAATCTAAACTCACACACAGGTCGATGCAAACAGAAAGCCTCTTGTATAAGAGGCGTGAAGCGGCCTGCTGCACGATCTGCTGCCGCCGCCTATAAAGCCACAAATTCAATTTCGAATTGTTCATTAGTAGGATGCGCACGCGAGTAAGGCACATCTTGGAGCGGGCTGGATTTCAAACCGTTCTTTCACTTTGCAATACCGCTTCTCAATACGTGGACGCTTTGCCGGGGTCAGTGCTGTTTTCGTTTTGGGGTCAGCCAGCCTTTGTGGATGAACCAGACGAACATACCGAAACCGAGAAACGCCATAATGCCCAGCACGATGAAATAACCAAAGCGTGTGTGCAATTCCGGCATATTTTCAAAATTCATGCCGTAGACCCCCGCAAGGAAAGTGAGCGGAATAAAAATCGTAGCGATGATCGTCAGAACCTTCATGATTTCATTCATGCGGTTGCTGATGCTCGACAGATAAAAATCCATCAGACTCGAGCCCGTTTCACGATAGGACTCCGCCAGTTCCAGCAGTTGGACGGCGTGATCCTGGCAGTCGCGCAGATAGGGTAGCGTCGGCGGTTTGATCAGCGGCGACTCTGAGTGCGCCAGCGCGCCGGACATTTCCCTCACCGGCCAGAGGGTGCGGCGCAGGCTGGTCAGATCATGCTTCACGCTGAACAGCAGATTCATCGTGGTTTGATCCGGATGTCCGAGAATCTGTTCTTCCAGCTCCTCCAGTCGGACATCGTAGGTTTCCAGCACCGGGAAATAGGCGTCAATGATCGCATCAATCAGGCAGTAGAGCAGATAATCCGCATTTTGGTGACAGACCAGTCCGCCTTTTTTACGGATTCGTTCGCGCACCGGATCGAGGCAGTCGCCTTCGACCTCTTGAAAGGTCAGCACAAAGTTCGGGCCGAGGAAAAAGCTGACCTGTTCTGCGAAAAGCTTTTCGTCCTGAATGGAAAGCATCTTCATCGCGGTGTAAAGGTTGGTCTCGTAATCATCCACCTTGGAGCGCTGCCGCAGACTGGTCACGTCTTCAAGGGCCAGTGGATGGAGGCTGAAGAGCTGGCCGAGATAACGGATCACCGCTTCGTCGCCCAGTCCATCTACGTTAACCCAGAGAACCTGATATTTCCCGATCAGCCCGTCCAGTTCGTGAATGTCACCAAGCTTCTTTTCCAGATACTGATCTGGTCCGTAGGCAAACACCTGCATCACCGGCTTTGGCCAGGTCGGATCAACCGTTAGCGAGCCGGGAGCCAGCCCCGGTTTGCGCGAAGCACGTTTCAGGC
>JAQUXG010000071.1 GCA_028692515.1 Kiritimatiellales bacterium
TCGCTTCGCTCGTTGCCGTCCTGCTTTTAGCAGTCCAGCCTCTGCCTGCGGCGGTCATAGTTCATCATTCATCCTTCTCTCTTAATCGGATCCAAGACCCAGCGTTTGTTGAACCAGAAATACTGTTCGGGGTTGGCGCGGATTTCGGAATCAAAAATCGAAACTAGTTTCTGCATCATCCGCTGCCAGTCCTCTTTTTTGTCGGCCGACGGATCGGGAGCGATTGGATCGAACACTTTGTATTCGTGATGTGTCCAGCCTCGGCGAATGAGCGCGACCGGATAGATCGGGCAGTTGGCCATTTGCGCAAAGAGCGCCACGCCCGCGCCGAGGTTGGCTTTGCCTCCGAGGAAGTCGATGGAGAGCGCTTCAGTGCTCGAACGCACATCGGGCAGGATGGCGAGTACTTCCCCGGCTTTCAGGCGGCGCACGACGTTGCGGAGTACGGCGGAGTCGTTCAGGACGACATCCATGCCGGTGGCGTTGCGCATCTGATTGAGCAGGTCGTCGGTGAGCGGGTTTTTCTGTCGTCGGGCGATGGAAAAAACCGGAATGCCTGCGAGCTTGCAGGCGATTCCACCCAGATCCCAGTTGCCCATATGCGCGGTGGAAAAAATGAATGCGCCGTTTTTCTGATAAATTTCCTGCATGGCCACGATGCCGGTGTAGAGCGGCATGCGTTTCAGTTTTTCCGGCGTGAGCTTGCCGAAGCGCGCGGCCTCGACGGCATTGAAGCAGATGTTGCGGAACGAGAGCCATGCGATACGCTGGCGTTCTTTGGCGGTGAAGCGGTCGCCGAATACCTGCTTGAGCCGCGACTCGGCCTTGTCGCGGCGGAAGCGCATGACATGAAAGAATAATTTTCCAATCAGCCAGCCGAGCGCGAGCGCGGCGCGCAACGGCAGAATATTTACGATGCCGAGCAGTCCGCGCAGCATGACGTATTCAGCAATATGTTTTGGGCGGTGTCTCATCAGTGGCTTATGTAAATAGCTATATTCGGGAAGTTTTAACAGAAGGAAACGAAGGGAACAAAGGGGGGATTTGATGGGGGTCTAAATCCTTCGTTATCTTTGTTTCCTTCTGTGGAAAATTCATCGGCCCTTTCCGCTGAAGCGGCGGCGGGGCGGTTCGCGCAAGTACGGCTGGGTTCTGGCCCCGATATAAACAGACTCTTCGCCGAGCAGCTTTTCGAGCTGATGAACCAGTTCCGGCGAAGCGGTCACCTGCGAGTGGCGGTCGCCTTTGATGAAAACCTTTTCACCGGAGTCGAGCAGGACGCAGAAGTTCAGCGGAGTCTGGCCGGGATGCCCGGCGGCAATTTTTTTAATGGCCTGAAGTTTTCCGTCGCTTAACGAGGCTTCCGTCAGATGCAGACTGACTTTTTCCGCGAAAAGTAACGGGGTGTTGGCCAGCGGGAACAGTTCGGAAATCTGGATTTCCAGCTCATCGCGAAAGTCCTTCACGATTTTTCCGGTAGCCATGAGGGCGGCACCGTCTTCGAGCAGTTTTTCAAACTTCGGAAAATCATCCGGCCAGACGACGGCATTGACGGCGGCGTCGAGTCCTTCGAGCTGGAAGCGGGCATAGGGACGGGGGTCGTCCTTTTTGGTGAAGACCTTGCGGTATTTATCAATCAGTCCGCCGACGCGAACGAGCGCTTTGGCCTCATCTTTACCGGCGGCTTCCAGTACGTCGCCCAGATCACTGATCCGTTGCAGGGCGAAGGTTTTTAACGTCCACTCAAATTGTGCGAGCGGGTGGCCGGAGATGTAGAAGCCGATCAGCTCTTTTTCCGCCGCCAGCATTTCGCTTTCGTGCCACGGATCGGCCTCGGGCAGTTCCTCGTCGCTGACGCTTTTCTTTTCGGTCGCGCCGAGCAGGTCGAACATAGAGGTCTGTCCGCTGGCGCGGTCGCGCGCGGCTTCGGCGGCGCGGCCCATGGCGGTTTCAATGCCGGCAAAAAGGCGCGCGCGGCTGATTCCGGTAAAATCGAATGCGCCGCATTTGATCATGCTTTCCAGCGTTTTCCGGTTCACCTCGCGCGAATCGATGCGCTGGCAGAAATCGATCAGCCCCTTGAACGGGCCGTTGGCTTCGCGTTCTTTTACGAGCGTTTCAACCGCGCTGGCACCGACGTTTTTTACTCCGGCCATGCCGAAGTGGATTGCGCCTTTGGACGGGCGGAAGCGGGCGATACTTTCGTTGACGCTTGGCGGGCGGACTTCGAGCCCCATTTCGCGCGTTTCGGCCAGCACCAGCGCCAGCTTATCGGGATTGCCCATTTCACCGGAGAGCAGGGCCGACATAAATTCGGCGGGATAGTGCGCCTTGAGGAAGGCGGTCTGGAACGAGATAAATCCGTAGGCGGTCGAGTGCGACTTATTAAAGCCGTACTCCGCGAATTTCTCAATGTTGTCGAAAATTGTGTTGGCCTGTTTTTCGGGAATGTTGTTGGTGGCTTTGCAGCCTTCCACAAACTTGCCGCGCTGCTTGGCCATCTCCTCGGGTTTCTTTTTACCCATGGCGCGGCGCAGAATATCCCCTTGGCCGAGCGAGAAGCCGGCGAGGTCGCGCGCCGCCTGCTGAATCTGTTCCTGATAGACGATAATTCCGTTGGTCTCTTTGAGAATCGGTTCGAGAACCGGGTGATCGTACTGCACTTTTTCGTGGCCGTGTTTCCGCCGGGTGTAGAGCGGAATGAACTGCATCGGCCCCGGGCGGTAGAGCGCGAGAATGGCGATGATGTCTTCCATGCAGTCCGGCGCGACCTGCCGGAGCGTATCGCGCATGCCCGGACTTTCCAGCTGAAACACGCCGGCCGTATTGCCTTTGCAGAGCAGGTCAAAGGTTTTTTTATCGTCGAGCGGAAGCTCCATCGGATCGAGCTTCACCCCGTGGTTTCGTTCAATCAGCTCAATGGCTTCCTGAATGGTCGTTAAGTTCTTGAGCCCGAGGAAGTCCATCTTCAGCAGACCGATATCCTCGGTCGGCCCTTTTTCAAACTGAACGACGGTCATTCCTTCTTTACGCTCTTTGGTCAGCGGGATGATTTCGATCAACGGCTTTTCGCCGATGACGACGCCGGCGGCGTGCATTCCCGTATGGCGCGGCAGACCTTCGAGGCGTGGCGCATACTTCATGATCTCGCGGGCAATCGGATCGCTGGCGCAGGCGCGTTTAAAATCCGGACTCTCCTTCAATGCCAGCTCCAGCGACATGCCCGGCGACTCCGGAATCAGCTTGGCGATCCGGTCGCACTCGCTGAGCGGCAGCGCCAGGACGCGGCCGATATCGCGCATCAGCGTCTTCGCGCCGAGCGTTCCGAAGGTAATAATCTGCGCGACGCAATCTTCGCCGTATTTGTCGCGGACATACTTAATCACGTCCTGACGGCGGGTCGGGCAGAAGTCGATATCGAAGTCGGGCGGGGAGACGCGATCCGGGTTAAGGAACCGTTCGAAAATCAGATTATAGCGCAGCGGGTCGATGGCGGTGATGCCCAGCGCGTAAGCCAGAATCGATCCGGCACCCGATCCGCGACCCGGGCCGACCGGAATGCCGTTATCCTTTGCCCAGCGGATGAAGTCCTGCACCACGAGAAAATAGTTCACGTAGTTCGTCTGCTTGATGATGCGGACTTCATACTCGAACTGTTTCTTTACCCTCTCGCCGGGTTCATCAACCGGATTGTCAAAATCTTTGAGCTTATAGAGTTTCTCCAGCCCGCGTTTTCCGAGTTCGACGAGGTAATCCTCTTTAGTCGTCCCTTCGGGGAGCGGAAATGACGGGAAGTGCAGCCGCTCGGCGGGCAGATCGAACTCGAACTCCACATTACAGCGCCGCGCGATTTCAACGGTATTGGCCAGTGCTTCCGGCTGATTCGGGAAAAGCCGCTCCATCTCCGCGCCGCTCTTCATATAAAACTGATCGCCCGAATAACTCATCCGGTTGGTGTCGGAAAGCAGATTGCCCTGTTGCAGGCAGATCAGCACATCGTGCGCTTCGTGATCTTCCTGCCGCAAATAATGAACATCGTTGGTCGCCACCAGCGGCAGACCGGTAATCTTCGCCACTTCCAGAATCGACCGGTTGGCCGCCTTCTGCTCCGGCATGCCGTGATCCTGAATCTCCAGGAAAAAGTTGTTCGGCCCGAGGATTTCGGAATATTCCTGCGCCAGCGCGACGGCCTTATCGATTGCCCCTTCGGCGCAGGCCTCAGTCACTTCGCCCTTCAAGCAGGCGGACAGGCCGATCAGCCCTTTGCTGTACTGGCGGAGCAGTTTTTTATCCAGCCGCGGCTTGTAGTAAAACCCTTCGAGATGACTGAGCGAAACCAGCCGCATCAGATTCTGGTAACCCTCCTGATCCTCGGCCAGCAATACCAGATGCAGGTTGTCGCTCTGCGAGGTCTTCTCGTCCATCCCGTTGCGGGCAACGTACACCTCGCAACCGATAATCGGCTTGATCCCGTTCTTATAGGCCTGTTTATAGAAATCCACCGCGCCGTACAGCACGCCGTGATCGGTAATCGCCAGATACGACTGCCCCAGCGCCTTGGCGGTTTTCATCGCTTCGCCCACCTTGCAGGTACTGTCCAGCAAGCTGTATTCCGTGTGAAAATGAAGATGGCAGAACGGGATTTCTTTCATAGGTCGTCCGGCCATATTACCCATCCCGTCCGCCGGGAAAAGACCGGAGTTTTCCAAGGGTTGGAAAATTTTTCCTAAACTCTTCCAACCCTTGGAAACAGAAGGACTTCCGGCATAAATTTTTTTGCACCCTGGAAGAATCTACGGCGCGGTGGCGGCGGGCGGACGGAATTCGGGATGGCGGATGCGGCCGCCGGCTTCAGCGGTCCAGACGAGCAGGGCGGTGCAGATTACGCAGCCGGCGAGAACCAGAGTTGCCAGTTTATATTGATGTTGCGGTTTGATGCGCATAACGAGCAGTCCGGCGGCGGCAAGCCCGGTAACGATATAGACAAAGACCGCAGCCAGTTCCGCCCGCTCTTCATGTTCGTGCAGAAAAACCCCGGTGGCGCTGTCGAGTTCAACACCGATTTGGCCGGTGATGATCCGTTCGGTTGCTTCTTCGCCGGTTTCCATAACGACAGGAATGCTGAATCCGCAAATCAGAACGATCAGCAGTGCGGAGAGAAGTGCACCGCGGTCTTTGCGGAAGAGTGCAACCAGCAGCGGGATAATGGCGACCGCAAACCCGATCAGGGCGACGTGGTTTAATGCAACGTGAAGATGTTCCGGTGTAAACATGGCGTTCTCCTTTGCGAATAACTGCACACTAAAAAACCGTTGCGGGTTTGTCAGGCAGATAAGTGCGGTTTCCAAACCTTGAAAAAATCAGACATCAAGCATCGCGCGAACTTCTTCGGCGATCTCGTCTTTAAGCCATTTCGGGCTTTTGACTTTTGCGTAGCGGCCGTAGGTCATCACCCAGCGTTTAACTTCAATATCGCCTTTGGCCTCAAAACTGATTTCCGCGCCGCCATCCTTCAGATTTCTGACTTTCTGTTCCGGATGCCACTGCCGTTCAAGAACGCTTTCGGCGATTTCCGAATGGAGCTGCACGGTTACCGGAAACGTTTTATTTTCGCCGGCAAAGCGTGAGAAGGTGTTGGCCAGTTCTTTTTTCGGATCGAATGTTCCCTTGATCTCCGTCTTTTTGCTGAGCAGTTTGATGCTCTGAATGCGGGCAAGAGCGAGTTGCCGGAAATTGTCGAACCCTTCGTATTGAACGAAGAGGTACCAGTCGCCTTGCAGGTTGGCCAAATGCACCGGAGCCACGCGGGCAGTCTTTTCGCCGCTCCAGTTGCGGTACTGAATCTCCAGCACTTGATGGTTTTCCAATCCCTGGACAACCGTGTTCCAAACCTTGGAAGAAATCGGCATGGCGGGCGGGGCGGTAAAGCTGAAGCGGGTAAACAGTTCTTCGGGCCGGACGGTAATGTTGTCGGGGAGCAGCGCGGAGAGTTTTTCAAAAACAGAAGCCAGCTTTGCCGCCATCGGCGTGCCTTTATACTGCTCAAGCGCTTTCGAGCCCATCAGTAATGCGGCCAGTTCGCCCTCATTCATCTGGACGGCAGGCAGCATGAATGTGGACTCGGTGTAAAAATAGCCGCGCTTCAACGCATCGTATTCCAGCGGAGCACCCATGCGGTCGCGCAGAAAATCAAAATCGCGCTGGGCGGTCTTGGTCGAGATTTCCCAATCGACCGCGAACGACGTGCAGTTCGGGTATTCGCTGTTCCGCAGCCGCCGGTCGAGATTCAGCAACCGTTCCGCCTGGGTTTTTGATCGTTTCATGCGGACAATCTACCAGATTTGACCGGACGTGGAATGTCCGAGCGAAGCCGTTTTACATGTCCCATAGTTTGGAGAACGGCACTGCCAGAAAAGATGTATTCCCAAGGGGTAGAATATCTTTTCCTCCGTACAGAAGTATTCCTGACTGGAATTTTTTTCCGCACTGTCCCGCAAGGCGGGCGAGCCCTTTTCCGTCCTGCGGATTGACCGACGCCGAGGCTTTCACCTCTATTCCCCAGACATTCTGTCCGCGTGTAATCACCAGATCAGTTTCAATCTGATCTTTATCCCGGTAGTGCCAGAATCGCAGATCCGGATCTGTCCATGAGGCCTGTGCTATGATCTGCTGGATGACGAAGGATTCCAGCAAATGGCCCATGCGATCCCGCTTTTCAATCCAGTCATCTGCTGTCAGGGTCGCCAATGTTGCGGCCAGACCGCTATCGACCAGATGAATTTTGGGAGCTTTGATCAGTCGTTTAGAGAGATTTCCATGCCAAGAGGGAAGCCTCCGGATCAGGAAAAGCCGTTCGAGAATCAGCAGATACTGTTCAATTGTACCTCGATACAGCCCGAGATCCTGAGTCAGATTATTGACATTCAGGAGTTCTGCCGAGCGCAAGGCCAGCAGCTCAAGAAGCCGTGCCAGCTCATGCGCATCCTTTACGCGGGCGACATCTTTGATATCCCGCTCCATGATGGAGTGCAGATATTGACGATGCCACTGTCTGGCCCGTTGCGGCGGGCGGGTCAACGGTTCGGGATATCCTCCGGCAACCAAACGTTCTGCCAGAGATGGATGGCCGACCGGCTGTCCGCCTGAAATGGCAGGTTGAAACGACTTTTCCAGGAAACACTTCAAAAAGGTGCCCGGACTTCGTTCTTTTTCTGCTTCTGTCAGCGGATGCAGGAATACAGTTTCCATTCGCCCTGCCAGCGATTCCGTCACTTGGGGGAGGAGCAGCAGGTTGGCTGATCCGGTCAGTAAAAATCGTCCGGGGGTTCGTTGCCGGTCGACGGCGAGCTTGATCGCCGGAAGAAGTTCGGGAACCCGTTGAATTTCATCCAGTGTCACAGCATCCGGCAGGCTGTTCACGAACCCGTCCGGATCCAGTTTAGCGGTCTGGAAATAGGCTTCTTCGTCCAGACTGATCAACGGCCGATCCGGGGAAAGCATTCGGCACAGCGTGGTCTTTCCGCTTTGACGGGAGCCCAGCAGGCATACGACGGGGGTATCGGACAACGCGGCCTGCAGCGCCGGCGCCAGCAATCGCGCATAGAGTTTATTTTTACCGTCCATTTGTTGGTTATAGTACCGTCCGATTGCTGGTTGTCAACCCGTCTGATTGCCGGTTTACACGGTTCTTTTTTGCGCTCTATACGTTCCTTTACAGCCCTCCTTATTCGTGACTATTCGTGCAGATTCGCGGGAAAATAATCTGTGTTGTATTGGAGGTCGGTCTCTCTGTGTCTGACCGACCGTGTAAAATCTGGGGCATGAAATTAAATCGGGAACAGTTTTTAAAGGCGGTGGAGCGCGGGCAGGGGTTGCTGGTCGTGCTGAAAAAGGATTATCCCGAGTTGAAGCTGTCGCCGGTCTTCTCGCGCTTCGGGCCGCGCTCCGGGCAGTGCGATTTGACGACCGGTCTGCGGAAGATCGTCATGGATTTTCCCGAGATGCTGGCAGGGGAGAGTTTTA
The DNA here is from genome assembly GCA_028692515.1 of Kiritimatiellales bacterium. Taxonomy (GTDB): domain Bacteria; phylum Verrucomicrobiota; class Kiritimatiellia; order Kiritimatiellales; family Tichowtungiaceae; genus Tichowtungia. The sequence continues at coordinate 8,023 of JAQUXG010000071.1, forward strand.
ACCACGGATGTACACGGAAAACACG
>JAQUXG010000072.1 GCA_028692515.1 Kiritimatiellales bacterium
AAACGAAGCTTCGCGCTCAAGATTACGGACCCGCCACAACCTGAGCGCTGTTGAGAAATCCGCGCTCTATACCGGCGCACTCCGTTACGGCAACATCTTTTGCTTTAATGTGCTTTATACCTCTATTCTACTGGAGTATATTCAATTAGCATTTCAAACTAACTAAAGGAGCTGTGTTATGGAGTCGAGAAAAGATATAAAGCCTCATTTCCGAACCTGGTTATCACGCATCATAGTTGGTGCGGTCGTTTTAACGTCAACGAGTCTTTTCGGGGCGGAATCAGGCACTGCGCTGATTAAAAACGGGGATTTCGAACAAAGCAAAGACGGACGCCCTGTAGGCTGGGGATCTCCCAAGGGCGTGGTCAGCTACCCGACTGAGGACGGCAATACCTTCATGCGCATATCCGCGCCAGTGCCGGATAAGATGAATATGTATTACGGCTTCCTCCCCCTCCCGAAAGGAAGCAAGGCTGCGGAACTTTCCTGGCGCTGGCGGGTTACAGATTTAAAACCCGGTGAAAAAGCATGGTTCGATGCCCGGATTATGATCAAGTTTATGGATGCCAGCGGGAAGAAGCTCGAGGGGTCGATTCCGACCGCCTATACCCGCAAATCGACCTCCGGCTGGCAGGATAGATCTATTCGCTTTATGATACCGGACGGTGCGGTTAAGCTGGAATTCATGCCGTCCCTGTTTAATGTAAAATCCGGTATTCTGGATATGGACGACATCGTGATGAAATCCGCCGATGTAGGAGATCTTGAAAAAGAGGCCAAGGCCAAGGCCGCCCAGGCCGCTAAAATGCATGTGGATGCGGAAGGGCCGAAGCCTGCAAACTGGCCCCCCATGCTACACGTTCAGGGGAACCGTCTGGTGGATCCCAAAGGAAATGAAGTTTGGTTGCAGGGAGTAAACGTGCCCAGCATGGACTGGTCCGCTCGCGGAGAAAATATACTGAAATCCACGCAGGTCGCAATTGAGCAGTGGAAGGCGAATGTTATCCGGCTTCCGGTCAAGGAGTCATACTGGTTTGCCGAAGGAAAGGATGGAGATGCTTATAAAAAGCTGGTTGATGACGTAGTCAACTTTGCGGCGAATCGCGGTGCCTATGTCGTGATCGACCTCCATCGTTTCCTCGCCCCTAAACAGGAATTTTCCGACTTCTGGAAAGACTGCGCAACCAAATACAAAAACCATCCCGCAGTGATCTTCGACCTGATGAATGAGCCGCATGGCACGTCCTGGGAGGTCTGGCGCAACGGCGGTCGCGTGGGAGCCCCGGCGGGGGCAGACCAAGCCGCCTTCCTGACTAAAGAGGAAAAGGATTCCAACAAGAACTTCGATTCCATAGGAATGCAGGCGCTGGTTGATGCGGTTCGCGGAGTCGGGGCAATGAATGTTGTTGCTGTGGGAGGATTGGACTACGCCTACGATCTGTCAGGGATCTTGAATGGCTATGCGGTCGAAGATGATCCGAAGGCAAACGGAGTCATGTACTCCACTCACGTTTACCCGTGGAAGCACAACTGGAAGAAATGCTTTCTCGACGTCGCTAAGAAATATCCTATTCTGGTGGGAGAAGTCGGTGCCGATGAAAAGAAGATGGGCTTTATTTCGGAATCACAGCAGGAAGACTGGCAGACATGGGTTCCGCGCATGCTGGCGACCATCCAGACCGAACGTCTGAACTGGACCGCGTGGTGCTTCTACCCGGGAGCTAACCCGCGTATGTTGCGTGACTGGGACTACAACCCCACTCCGTTCTGGGGTATTCAGGCAAAAGAAGCCCTTTCTGGAAAAATATTCATCGACAATACACCTATTCGATAAAAACAGACCCTCCCTGCGCTAAAACGCAGGGGTGCCCCCTGATCCCCGCCGAGCGCGCGGCAGGGTAGCTCGGGGAATATTCGGTCTCGACTCCTAAAGGAGCGGGGCCGAATTTTTTAGACCTGAATACAGCGTCCCAACGCCGCCGAACTTCAGTTAAGACGCGAAAAGCTTTTTTTAAACCCAGCCTGTTCGGCCTGCGGATTCCTCATCTCTCTCGTCCGCTGCGGGCAAAAGATGCCAATGCCCAAACTCTTTTTGCTTTGCCATTGCTTTATCTTATAGATACCCTATCAATGCATTATTCTGGTGCCAGAATGAATTGCGATTCAAAACAAAGGAGCGGGATGAAGTATTTTCTACGGGCTTGTTCGTCACTTATGGCAGTGTTTATCGTTAGTTTTTTTTTAACGGGGCGTGTCTCCGCGCAAGCAACGTCCGCAGGCGGAAATAGAAGTTCGCAGGCAGAGCAGAAAGCGCCAACAAGGAGTCAGGAGAAAGCCGCAGAAATTCTGGCAAAAACCGGCTCACTTATTCCCGGCTGGAATTACGAAGATTCCGACAAGTCGAACGTCGCTGAAGAAAACGGCAACCATTATTTGCATCTGGTCAGCACTGAGCCAGGAAAACTGGTAATGGACTACCGGGAAATTGACATTCCCGCCGGAGTTGAGGCGCTGGAGCTCAGCTGGAAACAGCGTGTGACCGGCTTAAAGAAAGGCGAGAAGCCGTGGTTTGATGCCCGCATCATGATGGAGTGGAAAGATGCTGCCGGCAATAAACTCAAAGGGAGTCCGTCGCCGCCTTATTCACAGAAGAACACCGCAGGCTGGGTAGAACGGAAAACAACATTTATTGTGCCGGAAGACGCCGCCGTTCTGATCTTTATGCCGAGCCTTTTTCAGGTAACCGCGGGCGTCTATGACCTTGATGATTTAGTCCTCAAACCGACTGGCTCGAAAGAGCTTCTCGCCAGCGCAGCCGACCGTGATCGTCAGATTGCGGCGCGTTATGTGCCGGATGAAAAGCCGGATCAAAGTAAATGGCCAAAAATGCTGAAGGTTGCGGGCAATCACCTGCAGGATTCCGACGGCAATACAGTCTGGCTGCAGGGGGTTAACGCCGTCGGTCTGGAAACTCTGCCGCAGGATGAGCAGGCGGTGAAGTCTCTGGTCGTTGCGATTGATAAGTGGAAATCCAACTGCGTCCGCGTTCCAATGAAGGAAGAATTCTGGTGGGGCCAGAGCGCGTATCAAAACGACGGCGGAAAGTCATTCCGCGAAAAGATCGACAAAATGGTCACGCTTGCCGCCAACCGCGGTGTCTACATTGTGCTGGATCTTCACCGCTTCCGCGCTCCGAAAGCAGAACATGCTGAGTTCTGGAAGGAAGTCGCCGAGCGCTACAAGGATCATCCCGCCGTGCTGTTCGATGTTTTCAATGAACCTCATGGCATTTCTTGGGATATCTGGCGTGACGGTGGGTTTGTCGGCACAAAGACGGGCACGGACGAATCGGCTTTTCTTAGCGATGAGGAAAAGAAGAAAAACCAGGGGTTTGAATCCGTAGGAATGCAGGGCCTGGTCAATGCAGTGCGCTCCACCGGTGCAAAAAATATCATCATCGCGGGGGGCATCTTCTGGTGCAACGATCTGTCCGGGATCATTAACGGCTATGCGCTCGATGACAAAGGAGGAAACGGCATTATGTATTCCTGGCACACCTACAATTGGCATCCCGGTTGGGCAAAAATTCTGCCGGTGGCAGAAAAATACCCGATCTTTCTCGGGGAGGTCGGCGCCGACGAAAAGAAAATGGACTTTATCTCCGCCGCATCTCAGGAAGACCCTTCAACCTGGGTTCCGGATATGCTCGGCTTTATCCAAAAGTATAAAATTAACTGGACCGGATGGTGTTTTCATACCAGAGCCACCCCGCGCCTGCTTCTCGACTGGGACTATACCCCGACTCCATTCTGGGGCGTTCAGGCGAAAGAGGCTCTTTCCGGCAAACAATTTGACATGAAGCGTATGCGGTAATTGTTTTGCGACAGCCCGGTCAAACGGGCTGGAGATTTGTCCCTTAACCTCGGATTGGGTTCTTCATTATGAATACTGTATTCAAAACTCTCGCTTATGGCATCTTGTCACTTCTGTCAGGATCACTTGCCGCCGCCAACGCCCAGACCCCTGCGTTGCTTGACATTAACTTTGAAGCCGCCGATGCGGCGCAAGGTGCGGGCATACATCGAATGACTGAGGGTGGTAATAATTTTCTGCGACTTCACGATCCAGACTCGGATCGATCCGTGAAAACGTCATGGCAGATCAAAATACCGGAAGGCACCGAGGCCGTGGAGCTGACCTGGCGCCAGCGGGTGACGCGCGTGATTGACGGTGAACGTCCTTATTTTGACGCCCGCATCGCACTGACGTTTTATATAGCGGGTGGCAAAGAAATCTGGCGTAGCCGCATGCCGGAATCACCCTATACCACGGAACCAACCGGTGGCTGGGTGGAGAAGAAAACACAGCTCCTCATCCATGAGCAGGCAGAGGTTTTTGAAATCAGCCCCACATTATACACCGCAAATGCAGCAACCTTCGATGTGGACGATCTGGTCTTAAAACCCATCGACCCCGCCGCTCTCCAGGCTGAAAAAGAGCAGAAATTGCAGCAAATCAAGGAGGCCAGCGTCGTGCCGGACGAGGCACCAAAACCGGAAAACTGGCCGCCCGTGATTCATGTTGAAGGAAACCGTCTTCAGGATGCAAAAGGAAACGAAGTGTGGTTGCAGGGGGTCAACGCCGGAGGGCTGGAGACCACGTCCGACGAGCAACCCCTGCGGTCTATCGTGGTCGGAATTGAGGATTGGAAAGCAACCTGCATTCGTCTGCCCATCAAGAGCTCCTTTTGGTATGGAACCGGCAAAGATCAGACCGACGGCGGCGAGGCGTATCGCCGAAGCATAGACAAGGCGGTAACTCTGGCGGCGAACCGGGGGGCCTACATCGCGCTTGATCTGCACCATTACCGCGCGCCAAAAGCAGAGGATGCGGCCTTCTGGAAAGACTGTGCCGCGCACTACAAAAATCATCCGGCCGTGCTGTTCGATATTTTTAATGAACCCCATGGCACCTCCTGGGAAATTTGGCGAAACGGCGGCTTCGTCGGCACAAAGACGGGGGTGGACGAATCCTCTTTTCTTAGCGATGAGGAAAAGAGGAAAAATCAGGGTTTTGAATCGGTTGGAATGCAGGGGTTAGTCGATGCCGTTCGTTCCACCGGCGCAGAAAATATCATCATCGCTGGCGGACTGGGCTGGTGCAACGATCTGAGCGGCGTAGTGAATGGCTATGCGCTGGAAGATAACGCCGGGAATGGGATTATGTATTCTTGGCATACGTATCACTGGCACAAGGGATGGTCTAAAGTCCTACCGGTAGCGGAAAAATACCCCATCTTTCTGGGGGAAGTCGGCGCCGATATCATCCATTTCCCATTTCTCCCAAAAGGTTCCGAGGAGAATCCCTATACTTGGGTGCCCGATATGCTGGGATTCATCCAAAAGTACAAAATCAACTGGACCGGATGGTGTCTGCATCCCATCGCATCTCCGGTACTGGTCTCTGACTGGAATTACACCCCGACCCCCTTCTGGGGTTGCTTTGCCCAAAAGGCACTCGCTGGAGAACCGTTCGAGCTGAAACGAATGAGATGATCGTTCCGGCCCGTCAGGAGCGGGCCGCTTTAATTCGGATACGCCGCGGGCGGTCAGTCCCGCGGCGTTACTTATTATTTCACATCGAGGGCCAGCAGCGCTTTTCTCAGGACCGGAGCCATCGCTGCGTTACCGGCAGCGCTGGCATGGGTGCCATCCCCCGTGAAATACTTGGCAGTTCCGTTACTCAGCCAGTAGTGCGTATCCGTCGAATCACAAACGGCGCCCAGTGTCTCGACAACCCCGTCGATCTTTCCGTCAGACTTCGCCTTGTCAAAAAAGCCATTCATCAGGTCGCGCTTCCCGCCATCATCCCACCCCGGGCAAGGGGTCTGAACCGCCTTGCTCGCCCACGTGTACTTAGCGTCAGTGGTGCGGGGCAGCAATTGAGTTCGCAGAACATACTGAACGCCCGCCTTCCGGGCCCGGTCCCAGATGCCCTCCAGCCGGGTTTGCAGGGCTTTGGTATCCCCTGTTCCGTTTTTCCCGATGTCATTCGTGCCCAGTTCTTCGACCACCACGTTGGCCAGCGGAAGAAACTGGGGCATACGAACCGGACTCTTCCAGCAGGAGGATGCGACCGCATGCCGGGTCAGATTAAACATGGCAATCGCATGGGTGCCTTTTTCGTCGACCGCCGCCCGGTTAAAAAAGCTAAAGCCCGCAATTACCGGAGCCGGATTTTCACGGTCCCCTGTGCCCTGAAGAATGCTGTCGCCAATGCCGATCACCGAAAAATGCCCCGGCTCGCTGTAACGCCCGGCAAAAACCAATGGAATCCCTTTGTAATATGACTTCGCGCCGGCGATGGACGGGACGGGCCCGATCGTGTCATAGGTTCCGGGATCATTAGCGGGATCATAGGCAATGAATTTTGCGCCGGGCCATGTTGCGGGCGTCCCGGTATACAGCTTACTCTCATCCGGAACGTGCCCCTTGATATTCACCCAGAAGACCTCGTCCTGTACCAGTGGTTTTCCGGTCCACACCGAAGATTCAATGACGTCGGCGGAAAAATATGCATCCTCGGAATTTGCCGGCATCACAAACTGCCGCTTTCCGCCGAAAGTAAGCGGCACCACCTGATGGGTCGACTCGCGCTCAAGCCAGGCATACTCAATCGTGACATCGGTCGCACTGACGACTTCTGCCGTATACGAATGCGCCCAGTTCATAAATCCGATCAGAATCTCATCAACCGGTCCGCCCAGCACGTGCGGGGTACGGTGCCGAAACGATGAGTTGGTGGAAATCTTGCTGATGTCATGCCCCATGCGACCGCCGGTAGCAACAATCCTCAAGGGTTCCCTGCCAAAAACCGATGATCCCAGAACGACACAAAGCAACATGGATAGAATTCGTAATTTTTTCATCCATTCACTATATCAGCTCTGAAGCCGCCGACAAGGGAAACGCCCGGCCGGGCAGGAGTCCGTTGACGGCGGCATAGCGCATTCGACCCGCATGCCAGAGGAGCGAATCGGCCGAATCGGGTCAGGGAATATACCGCTCGAGAACCTCCACTTGTATGGAGTCGACGGTGTAATTGTCGGTTGGGGAGCAATCGAGCTGGTAATTGCCCCAGTTTTTCCCGCCGGCCCAATACGTTGAGTTCAGCCCATACGCAGCAATGTGAGACACGACCGGTTCCAGAACACGGTTCCACCGCACATCGGTTTTGGGCGTACCGAATTCGCCGATGAATCCCCGGGCATGGTGTTCCTGAAGCCACAGGATAAACGGATTGACCTGATAGACGCCTTTATCGTCGATCGGATTTTCGCTGTCATAGGAGGAGTAGTCGCCATCTCCCGGCGGATATTTAGTATCGAAATAGGCGTGTGCCTCATACATTACTTTTCCGTATGCGTCGATTATGTCCAGGCCGGGATTGCTGCCTCGCCAGGAATACGCTGAGCTCCAGTTTTCTCCGCCGACAATAACCCAGTGGTTTGTATCCACTTCCCGGATCGCGTCCGTAGCCGCCTGAGCGGATGCGGGCCAGAGCCCGCCGGTGCTATGAGGTTCGTTCATAAGGCCGTAGCCGTAAATCGCAGTCTCGTCACGGTAGTGATCTGCAATCTGCCGCCAGACATCCGCGAAAGCTTCGTTGGGAACTGCGGCAGTGCCGATCACGATATTGGTTCCAACCGTCGCGCTGGTGTAACGGTCATAGTTGTGCATATCCAGCACCACCTTCATTCCGCGCTCGTGTGCCAGTGCCGCGATCTTATCGAGATTGGTGAAATCAACAGGCTGATAGAATTCCGTTTGGATGCGCTCCCATTTAAAAGGAAGTTGATACATTTTCTTTCTCTAGAATATCTAATATCCGGAAATTTACGTTTTCTTTTACTGCCAAATACTCTTGCCAGTCGGTGGTTTTGGAATAAAAATATAGCATAATATCAAGACTGCTATCATTAAATCTATCTAAATAGACAAAAATAATTTTTT
>JAQUXG010000073.1 GCA_028692515.1 Kiritimatiellales bacterium
CTTATCCCGACGCAGAATCCTTTGACCGTAGAGATGATCCGGGCGTGGAACGCTACAGCCTGCTGACGTACTGAACATCCAATATTCCAGCGGCCCAACACGGGCCACGCGCTTGTGGCGCTCCTTTGACGAACTGTTTGGGATGCTTTGGGGCGCTTTCATGCAATTTGGTAATCCAAAATGTTTTGTGGGGGATTTCACCACTTTCCAAGCAATGTTTGTTTTTTAAAGTTTATCTGGACTTTGCTTGGCAGAGGGGGGTAGTCTCCTGAAAATTTCCAAAATATAAATTAGGGGGGCTGTCATGAAAAAAAGCTGGATTGCAGGTTTAGTGGTTTTGGGGGCTTTTGGGGTCTGGGCGGAAACGGTTACCAATGGACTGGACTTACAGGGCGGGCTTATTAGCGGGCATGGGTATGTTCCGGCAGGCGATAACGGGCTGGCGTTTACGAACTATGGAATTCGTGATTTGACGCTCAGCGCCGGGCAGCTCAGCGGGGTCGATCCCGAAACCGGAGCCGTCATTACCAACGCCGCCAATCTTCTTTCTCTGAAGGCCGAATCATTGACTGCGGTCAGTAATGTGACCGCCGGCGGTTCGTTTGTCGGTGACGGGTCCCGGTTGACCAATCTGAATGTGAACTCTTTCAGCGGAACCCTCAACGCCTCCAGCCTGCCGGGTTCCGGTGTTTGGGATGCCGCCGGGTTGACGATTACCAATGCGAGCCTGGCGGGAGATGTCACGGTTCAGTCGCTGACGGTTTCCACCAACCTGACGGTGCAGGGGATTATCAGCGGAGACGGCTCCGGGCTGAGCCATGTGGCGGCCGGCGGCACAGACGGTTCGCTGCAGTTCAACCGGAACGGACAGCTGGAGGGGAACACAAACTTCTTCATTCATGCAACGACCGGCAAACTGGCCTTTAACGCACAGGGAGGAAACATTTTCAGAACGTTTCGGGGCAACGACCCGATCACAGGAAACATGACGTTTGTTCTTCGCAGTTTTGAAGACACCACGGAAGTGTGTATGTTTAATAACGGGGTGGAAACGATCCGGCTGCGGGGCGACGGATCCATATATGCATCCGGCACCGTGGAAGTCGGCGGACTTTCTCTGGGCGGCGGAGAAACCTCCGGCAGCACCGGCTGGTTTGTTCCGGAAGAGGGCGACCTTTCCATGGGTACGTTCACTCAACAATAAGGGCGTTCCGGCTTTCATGTTGCGCGGTCCGGGTTCCGGATACGGGTTTCGAGCATCAACCGTCTGTTTTCAAAGGGATCTTTTGGTGAAATCAGTGCTTAAAAAAGTGAACCGGTTTCGGGGAGTTGTCTCTCGCCACGTGCCACGTGCCACTCTCTCTATCCTCCGCTATATCGCGCTGCCATGCTTTCTGCTGATTGTTTTTCTGGCACAGAGACATTGGCCCATGGTTCACCGCTATGGAGCCCTGTGGTCTGATCATCCGCGCTGGTGGCAGTTTTTCACCTGCAATTTCATGAGCGGCAACCGGGTTCATCTGGCCGTCAATGCCCTCAGCATGACGGTCTTGTATTCCCAATTCGGCCGTCGTGTCCGGCTGCCGGTGATGCTCCTGCTGTTCACGCTGTTTTCAGCGGCAGCCACCGGACTGTATTATTATTTCTGTATGCCGCCGCACGCATGGGTTGTAGGGGCCTCGGGCGGAATCTACACCCTGCTGGGGCTCTTCTGCTGGTTTTTCCGCAGCGACCGGGTCTGTTTTCTAAAGATTCGCCGGCTCGCCCTTCCGATCCTGCCCGCGGTTTTTGGTTTACTGCTGCTGGAATATTTTGTTGCCCGCTTCTGGATACCGGGTCTGGCGTGGCAGATGCACGTGATCGGATGTTTTCTGGGGATGTTCTTCGCGCTGGTGCTGCACGGGATGTATGCCGGGGCGCACCGGCTGGCGGAGAACGGGTTCCTCTCAGGAGTCTCTCTGATACTGATCAAAATAAAATGTTTGTCCGAAATCCCTGTTCCGGAAACCGTGACGGAGTGAAATTATGAAAAGAAATTTGAACTGTTTAATCTGGATCACCGTCGGCGGACTGCTGGGCGCGGCCTTTGCAGAAATTCCCCAGTGGTGGCAGGAACGGGGCGTTCTCAACACCAACCGCCCGGCGCATGACTTTAATCCGGTCAATCAGGGTCAGGTCAAATGGATGTGCACCCAGGCCTATGAGGAACTTCAGGAAAAACTTCCCAACCCCGGAAACACCAACATCCTCAACCGGATCGACGCCTTCCCGGCCGGCAACAACTTCCGCCCGGCCAATCAGGGGATGCTCAAAGCGGTCGCTCTGCCGGTCTATCAGCGCCTCATCGAAGAAGGCTATGCCTCCGGATTTCCCTGGGACGGATCCACCAACGCGGCGCACGACTTTGCCCTCGCCAATCAGGGGCAGCTCAAAAACCTCTTTAATTTCGATCTGGATGCATTCGACTCGGACGGAGACGGCCTGCCGAACTACATTGAAATCGGGCTGGGCCTTTCACCGGGCAAGGCCGATACCGACGAAGACGGCCTCTCCGATTTTGAAGAGGTCTCCGGTTCTGTATACACACTCGTGAACCGCAACCTGACCTGGTCCGAGGCGAAGGCGGATGCAGAGATGCGCGGAGGGCATCTGGCAACGGTCACCAGCGAGGCGGAACACGCTCAGATTGCAGGGTGTATCGCGCTGCATCCGGTGAGTTCGATATACCCATGGATCGGGGCAACCGACGAGGAAGAGGAGGGGGTTTGGACGTGGATCACCGGCGAGCCGTTCGAGTATGCCCGGTGGAACATCAATGAGCCCAGCAACACCTCAGGGGTCGAGCATTATGCTCAATACTGGAAAATGGGATTATGGAACGATGCGTCAGGCGCTGTTGTCCGGCCGTACATTCTGGAGTACGAACACTGCACCGACCCCTTGGTGTCCGATTCGGACGGGGACGGCATTTTAGACGGCGAAGAGCTTCGTATCGGCAGCAATCCTCAAATGAGGGATACCGACGGCGACGGGGTTGAAGATGCCATCGAGATTGCCAACGGCCTTGATCCGGCTTTGGCGGACACCGATGGAGACCGCCTTTCAGACTTTGCAGAGCTGAACGGCCCCACCGATCCGCTGAATCCGGACTGTGATAACGATGGCTTGCTCGACGGTGAAGAATCACGCTTTGTGCTGGTCAGCGACCATCGCCTGTCCTGGCCTGAAGCCAAGGCCGATGCCGAACTTCGCGGCGGCTATCTCGCCACTGTTACATCGGAGGCCGAACACAACGAAATCATCACCGCCATTGGAGCCGATGCTCTCTATAGAAGAACCCCGTGGATCGGAGCCGCCGATGAGGAAGAGACCGGCGTTTGGACCTGGGTAACGGGCGAACCGTTTGCGTACACCCTCTGGGGGGTAAACGATCAAACCGGAGTGCAGCAACCCGATACCAATAACGTAGCGGCGCACTATGTTTTTTATAAACAGGCGGCTCCAGCATGGTTTAACGGGTCGGGTGATCACTGTTACCTCATCGAACATCCCCGGTCTCTCGATCCCCTCAACCCCGACTCCGACGGCGACGGCCTGCTGGACGGCGAAGAGATCAAGACCTATCACTCCAGCCCCTTTGTCTCCGATACCGACGGCGACGGCCTCACTGACCCTGAAGAAGCTGCTGCCGGCACCAGCCCCGTTCTGGCGGATACGGATGCGGACGGGTTGACGGATGTCGAAGAGCTTGCCGGTTCCACCGACCCGGTCAACCCGGATACCGACGGGGATGGACTCAAAGACGGCCTGGAATCCCGTTACATACTGGTCGGTCGTTATGTCACATGGGCCGAGGCAAAGGCCGATGCCGAACTTCGCGGCGGCCATTTGGCGGCTCTGGAAACGGAAGAAGAATATAACGACGTGGTGAAGCGCTTCGGCATCACGGTTGTAAAAGGAACCTATACTCCGTGGCTGGGTGCCAGCGACGAAGAAGAGGAAGGCGTCTGGAAATGGAATACCGGGGAGCCTTTCACCTATACGGTATGGAGCAACGGGCAGCCCAGTAACGGGAACGATGAGGACTATCTCCAGTTCTGGCCGAATGCCCAGTGGGGTGACCGTTCACCGGACTTCCGGAGTGGATACCTGATTGAATTTGATCAGGCACTCGACCCGCTGAATCCCGATACCGACGGGGACGGGCTATCCGACGGGGATGAAGTGCTGGTTTATTTCACCAATCCCTTTGCGATGGATACGGATGCGGACGGAATTGCGGATCAGACCGAACTCGATGCCGGGATGAATCCGTGCAGTCCGGATTCGGATCGTGACGGACTGACGGAGCCGGAAGAAACTGCAGTCGGGCTCGACCCGCTCAACCCGGACGGCGACGGCGACGGTCTGCTCGACGGCGAAGAAGTGCTGATCACCCTCACCAGTCCGTTCGATATCGACAGCAACACAAACGGGGTGCCCGATCTCCGGTTAATCACATCGATTCCCGGGTCACAGGCAAGCGAACGGGTTGACTATATTGAGCCGTACATCGAGTTCCTCTGGGAAGTGGAAGGCGATGCGCTCGTTTTATCAAAAGTCGATCAACGCGCCTATGCGTCCTATTCTTTGAGTATCACGAACGCCGGGATCTATCGAATCGCCTTCCAGACCGCTTTTGCCGGCGACGTGCGTGACACCTACGAACCGCGCATCGAGATTTATGTGGATGAATGCTTTGCCGGAGAGTTGTTTTTGAACACATCAACCAACCTTCCGGAATACACCGGATTCACGCCTTGGCTGACGGCCGGAAGCCACAAACTCACCTGTCGTATAAAAGGTCCATCTCCGGGCGGACCTTTCACGATCGAATCCGTCGAACTGTATGCGGTAGACGGCGAAGATGCCAATGGCAACGGCATTCCGGACTGGATGGAACAGCAGCTCGACCGCACGACCGATCTGGATAAGGACGGCCTGTCGGATGCGGACGAAGTCCTGATTTATGGCACCAATCCGCTCAGCGCGGATACGGATGGCGACGGCCTGAGCGACGATGCTGAACTCATGGACGGAACCGACCCGGCCGAGCGCGACACCGATCACGATGGCGTAGATGATGGAACCGAGCGGGAACAGGCGCTGACCGATCCGCTGGTTGCGGACTTCGGCCAACGGACGGATGTCGTTTCCGTTAACGGGAATCAAAGCGTCGGTTCAGTCGGCGACTGGGTGAAGGAAGGATCGATCATTTATTCCGTCGGGATCAACGGTTCGCTGGACTATCAGATCACGGTTCCTGCTCCGGGACACTATGCGGTCGAGTTTGAAATCGCCGATCACAGTACGTATCCGGAAAGTGATCCGTTTGATCTCTCGCTGGCGGTGGATGGAGTGCAGGGGCGCCCGGTTTTGAAACAGGTTCCGAACTCCGGAACCGCACAGGCTCTTTTCTTCCCGCCCTATCTGACGGCCGGGGAGCATACATTCCGGCTGATCTGGAGCAACCTGAATCCTGCTCAGCATCTGGAAATCCGCGCGGTTCGGCTTGCTGCGTATGACGGCCCGGACGTGAATGAGAACGGACAGGCCGACTGGATTGACAGTCGCGAGGAAAACTCATTCAGCCTGGATACACAGCCGGTCAGCAGTCCGGTTTCCCCGGTCTGTATTGAAGGCAGCAGTCTCTTTGTGGATCTGCTCTCGATCAGCAACTCATTTGCATTTGTCGACTCATCCAATCATTGGGTCGGTGCCCAAAAAAGCATTAACCGGGGCTGGTATGCCAACGCCGGTTTATCGCCGACCGGAGAAACCACGCTTTCTTTTGCCCATAACGGCGTCGTTGAGGAACAGGTGTTGTCTGTTGACTGGGAAGAAACCAACCTGATGGCCGTTCCGACCAACACCGTGACCGTCCGCCTGAATGACGCCCTGCTGTTCAATGTGCTTCCGGACACAGGTAAAAAGAAGCAACAGGGCAGCCTGGTCGTCACCATTGAGGGCCCGTCAGGAACGACCAATTTGGTGTCCCTGACCGATCAGCCGATTCCGTGGATTTTCGAGGAGCCGGGACTCTATACCGTATCGGGACTGTCCAGTAAAAGCCGGGCCGTGCAATTTGATGATGCGGATCCCGTCAACGAATACGGATTCCGCAACGGGCATCCGGCAAACGGGGTATTCAACAACGGCAACACCTCAACCAGTGACGTGTTCTATGTCAACGTGGTGGATTGGCGCTTCAACGGCAATCCCTCCTGCCTGAAAGACAGCGAACGTTCGTGGGAGTGTCCGGATATCGCCGGCGAAACCCTCGTTGAGCAGGATGCCTCGTTAGCCGTGACACGCAGTCTGTCAGGTGAAAACGGAACGCGGTTTGAGTTGCTCTCTTCGATAGACACAGAGCAGTGCATGATCGCCCGGTTGAGCGAAGGCGGCCCGATTGCCGCTTACGCGTTGATTAACACCATCACGCAATACAGTAGCGAGTTTTATCGAGTGGTCGAAGAGTTTGCGGACGGCTCCGATCTGCTTGAACTGACCCTTGCGTTTGGAAACATTCCGGATGACTTCCGGATCCGGCTGGACATTTTTGTGGGCGGGGTCGTCTTCCTCGACGGAACGGTAGAAAAGGAATTCACCAAAGCCGACTTCGACGAGCAGGGTGTGCTGAAAGTCCTGATGGTAACATCCATCGGAAAAAACAGTGACTGTCACCATGTCAAAATCTTCCAGGGAGATACGCAACTGTAGGAGAGCGGAGTAATGGAATACGGGATTGATGGAATGTTGGGGAAAGATAAAAACTTTGGAAAATTGAGGCAGAAGCTTTCGCTCTGCTCCATGCACTCTGCGCCTTGCTCTTAAATAACTTTAAACTGACAACTGATAACCAGGATCCGACTATGAAACTAAAACTGATATCGAAATGGCCGCTGCTTCTTCTCTCGTTCATCCTGTGCTTTTTCAACTGCTACGCGGGGAATGAGCCGCCGGATCCTAACGCTCCGCCCAAAGTGCTATGCCCCGGTGCGAGAAATGATTGCATCAGCTTTAATTTTTCGACCGGGCCGATGCGCAATCAGGTTGATGCACCGGCTGGAAATATAGGGATCATGTCAGATACCCCGTCGCCGACGCATTCGACTCCGCAGGCGCTTCGGGTCGTGACAGGTCTCTTTGGTATTCAGCGTGTCACCGGCGCGGATGTCGAGATCCGCGATAATAGTAACAACAAAGTTGTTTTTACTTTCCCGTCGGGAAGTGCCGTTGCGGCCCCGACAGAGCAATACTCCACGTGGAATGCCTCGCTCAAAATGGTCGATACAAACGGAAACCTGAGTGTAACGAATGCCGCCACCTATGATCTGTACACCTTTAAAGGATTGGAGCGCGTCCGGTTTTGCGCGGACACCAACTCGCCGAATTACCTGTTGATGGTCGATCTGCGTACTGCAGAAGGGCAGATTTATAAGGCCGATGAATTCGGCTTGAGCTATATCTATGATGAAGACGGCTCGATTCGTCAGGTCATGGCACCCACCCGGCTGCTCGATTTTGTGGTAACCGATCCGTACAAATATGAAGTGAAATATTATGAACCGCAGGATGTTTTGCTGGAAACCAACGGGCTGTATGATGTGAGCGGCGCAACTCCGTTTGAAGTTTGGACCATTGAAAATCCCGATGCCGCCACCGCCTATAACCGGCTGAATGTCTCCCGTACGGTCGGTGGAACCGTTCGAACCACCGCCTTTACGTATAACGACGCACTGCATATGTGGTCTTCCACGGAAGACGGGGGGGAGACGTGGGAGCAAA
>JAQUXG010000074.1 GCA_028692515.1 Kiritimatiellales bacterium
ATGAGTCCCATGATTTCGCCTTCGGCGGTTTCCGCCGTAATTTTCAAGCAGGACGGCAGACTCGCGCGTTCGACGAGCAGTGAGTGATAGCGGGTCGCATTGAACGGGCTCGGCAGTCCTTTGAAGACGCTTTCGCCGTGATGCAGAATCGGGGAAACCTTCCCGTGCATGAGACGCTCCGCGCGCACCACTTTTCCGCCATAGACATCGCCCAGCGCCTGATGGCCGAGGCAGACGCCGAGCAGCGGAATTCGATGTCCGAACTCGCGAATGATGTCACACGAAACGCCCGCTTCGCGCGGCGAACACGGGCCGGGACTGATCATAACCTTTTCCGGCTTGAGGGCGACGGCCTGCGCAACGGTGATTTCGTCGTTGCGGAAAATTTTCATTTCCGCGCCGAGCTCGCCGAGATACTGAACGAGGTTGTAAGTAAACGAGTCGTAGTTATCGATGACTAGGATCATAGGGACTCCAAAATTCGAAATCCGAAACTCGAAATTCGAAACAATTTATAATTTTCCAAATTTAAATGTTTAAAACGTTTTGTCATTCGATTTTTCAGATTGTTTCGTGCTTCGATATTCGTGCTTAGGATTTGCGCGGGCTGCGGCGTAGTGCTTGGCGAGGGAAAGGGCTTTGAGAACTGCGCCGGCTTTGTTGCGGGTTTCCTGATATTCGGTGTCCGGAACGGAGTCGGCGACGATGCCGCCACCGGCCTGTACGTAGGCTTTGTTTTTATCGAGCACCACGGTGCGGATGGTGATGCAGGAGTCGAGGTTGCCGTCGAAGCTGAAATAGCCGACCGCCCCGGCGTACGGACCGCGTTTGGTTTTTTCGAGCTCGGCGATGATTTCCATCGCGCGGATTTTCGGTGCACCGCTGACGGTTCCGGCTGGGAAAGTGGCTTTCATGACATCGTACGGATCGTGTTCCGGCGACAGCGTACCGGTGACATCGGAAACGATGTGCATGACGTGGCTGTAGCGTTCGATGACCATCTGCTCCGGAACTCGAACGCTGTTGAATTCGCAAACGCGGCCGACGTCGTTGCGTCCAAGGTCAACCAGCATGACGTGTTCGGCGATTTCTTTCGGGTCGGCCAGCAGGTCTTTTTCGAGCGCCAGATCTTCGGCTTCGGTTTTGCCGCGCGGACGGGTTCCGGCGATCGGGCGAAGCTCGACGCGGCGGTCTTCACATCGGACATGAACTTCGGGCGACGAACCGACTACTGCGCTTTCGCCGAGATCGAGACAGAACATATAGGGCGACGGATTGATGGAACGCAGCGCGCGGTAGACATCGAGCGAGTCAGCGGTGTTTTCGACTTCAAAGCGTTGTGAGAGCACGACCTGGATGATATCACCGGCGCGGATGTATTCCTTGGCCTTTTCAATCATGGAGCGGTATTCCGGAATGGTCATGTTTGATTCCGGAATCACCTGCTCAACGTCGAGATGCGCATCGATCAAAACGCGCTGAACCGGCTGCTGCAGCGCTTCGCACAGCTCATTGATTTCAGCCAGCGCGGCGTCATAGGCTTTATCCGCGTCGCCGTCGACGTAGGCGTTGGCGACGACTTTCATGGTGTGTTTGACGCGGTCGAAAATGATAATGGCGTTGGTGACCATCATGACCATGTCGGGATTGCCGATGATGTCGCCCTTGATAACCGGCACGCGCGGTTCGAAGACGGAGATCATGTCGTAGCCGATAAAGCCGACCGCCCCGCCGACGAAACGCGGGAGCGAAACGTCTTTGACCGGCTGATAGCGGCTCATGTATGCCTTGAGCGCTTCGAGCGGCGCGGAGTCCGTGATCTTAACGGTGGTGTCGCCTTCGGTGATTTCGGTCACGGTGCCGCGGGCGCGGATGATGGCGCGCGGATTACCGCCGATAAAGGAGTAGCGGCCGATGTTTTCGCCGCCCTCGACGCTTTCAAGCATCCAGGTGTGCGAGGCGTGGTCTTTTTCGCGGAGGAACTGACGTACGCGTTCATAGGCGGAAACCGGAGTTTCCTGATCGGCCAGAATTTCTTTCCAGACCGGAATCAGATTCCCCTGCTTCGCCTTCTTCAAAAATGTTTCTCTATCCGGTTGCACACTCATGTTTTACCCTGTTTTAAAGCGCTTTTTTACCCGCAACCGCCGTCCGGCGCAAGGCCATTGCATGGCGGCTTGTAGCTTTTTTCCAATGTTTGGAAAATTGTTCGTTAAAAAACATCCCGAAACCGGACTTTGATCTGCTATAAACGCGGCATGGCGACCGGAAAAAAAGGATTTTCACTGAAGCAGTTCCTGAGTTTCCTCGGACCGGGATTTCTGGTGACGGTCGGTTTTATTGACCCCGGCAACTGGGCGACCAACATCGAAGGCGGCTCGCAGTTCGGCTACCAGCTTCTGTGGGTGATTACTCTCAGCACGCTGATGCTGATCGTGATTCAGCATATGGCGGCCAAGCTGGGGATCGCCACCGGCAAATCGCTGGCCGTGAATATCCGCGAACGCTTCCCCGCGCCGGTGTCCGCATTTCTGGGCATGACGATTGTGATCGCCTGCGTTGCGACGGATGTGGCAGAGCTGATCGGCGGTGCCATCGGCTTTAATCTGCTGTTTGGCCTGCCGCTCTGGGCGGGCGCGCTGCTGACCGTTTTCCTGGAAGTCTTCCTGATCGTCAGCCAGCGCTACCATCGGCTTGAAACGATTATCGTCGGCTTCCTCGGCGTCATCGCCTGCTGCTATGCGGTTGAGGTTTGGATCGTAAAACCCGACTGGGCGGTGCTGGCTCCGGCGATGGTGATTCCGCACGTCAACCGGAGCAGTATCTATATTGCCATGGCCATCCTCGGCGCAGTGGTGATGCCGCATAATATTTTCCTGCACTCCAACGTGATCCACAGCCGAAAATGGGGCATCTCGGAAGATGAAAAGATGGATCTGCTCCGCTACGAAAAGTATGACACGCTGTTCGCGATGATCCTGGGATGGGTCGTCAACTCGGCCATGATCATTGTCGCGGCGGCTGTTTTTTCAAAAAATCAACTGGTCGTGACGAGCATTGAACAGGCCTCAGCAACGTTGAGGCCGCTGGCCGGCCCGCTGGCCGGCCTTCTCTTTGCCATCGCGCTCGTCTTTGCGGGCGTCGGCTCCTCCATCACGTCATCGATGGCCGAGGCCAACGTCATCACCGGATTTCTCGGCAAGCCGGAAGATCCGCGAAGCCTGCTCTACCGCATCGCTGTTTTCGTTACCGCAATCCCCTCTTTCATCATCATCCTGCTCAGCATGGACACCTTTAAGATTCTGATCTTCAGTCAGGTCGTGCTGAGTATCCAGCTGCCGTTCACGCTGATTCCGCTGCTCATTCTCTGCCGCAGCCGCAACGTGATGGGCGCATTCCGGAGCGGGCCGGGCGAATTTATCGCTGCCGGAATCATTTCCGTCATTGTGATCGCGCTCAACCTTTATCTGCTCTACTCAACGCTGGCCGGAGGAAACTGACATGCAGGTGTATAAAAAAATTCTGGTAACCATCGATTGTTCTCCGGTGGATGCATCAATCCTCCGGCATGTGGCCCCGCTGGCGGTTCAGAACCGGGCGGAAGTCTGCCTCCTGCATGTGGCGCACGCGCACACGCTGGATCAGCGCCGCGCCCTGCGCACCCGTGCGGAGTCCTGCATGGAAATCTACTGTGCCGATCTGCGCGCTGAAAACGTCAGCGTCTCATTCCTTATCCGTGACGGAGAACCGGACGAACAGATCCTCAAAGAAATTGAGACCGGCGACTACGACCTCGTGGCCATGGCTACGCACGGACATAAATTTTTCGGGGATCTTCTCTTCGGCAGTGTCTCCGAAAGCCTGAAACACAAAATTACGATTCCGTTGCTGCTACTGAAACCCTGATTTTCCAAATATTGGAAAACCCGTCACGGTTAAAAGACGAAGACAGGGCCGAACAAAAACGAGGTGTCGCGAGTGGTGTTCTGCTCTTCGTATTCGAACCGGCCGATCACTCCGACTTTTTGATTAAACATCGCGGTGCCCCAGACCCGGAAGTGCTGATTGAGCGTTTCGCTGTCGAGGTTCTGAGAGAGATAGTATTTGGCATCCGCGCCGAGCATCCGCCAGTGCCAGTAGGCGGAAATTCCGTAGACGACGATGTCTGAATGATCCACGCTCTTGAATGTTATCGTTCCACCGGGTGTTGAAACAGAGACCTCGGTGTGCACCCGTTCCTGTGCATACCCGACATAGGGATTAATCGTCAGGTGTTTCGACGGAATCCGCCACACCAGACCGACTTTGCCCAGCGGTTCATCGATCCGGATTTTAACGGGATCAACGGTGACCTGATGCCAGACATAGCTGCCGCCCAGATACCAGGTCAGGTTCGCTTTCGAGTCGCCGTATAGACTGATCGACGAAATGTTTCCCCACACTTCACTGCTGTTCACATCGGTAAAGAAGGTCGTGTTGTTCACGATAAAGCGCGGCGAGGCATACATGGCAAACAGTCCGTATTCCGGACTGACATCGCTGTTGCCGGTTTTTAGACTTTCGTTTTTCACCAATCCAAAGAGCGGACTGACGATCCATGCCGATGTCGGATGAGACGACGGAACGGGATTGTCGTCCTCGCAGAAACCTGCCTGTGCCCAGAAAAACAGTACGGAAAAAACCGCCCACCCAACGTATCGCCCCCCGGACCTGTACGTCATTCAAAGCCCCCCCACCCGGGACTTTTCACCTCACGGATTGTTCCGTTTTCACGAATCAGAAACATCGCCTCGCCGCCCAGACTCTGAACAATTTCAAACGTCTTCTCCGGCCCCAGCAGCACACCGGTCGTCGAAAGGGTATCCGTCAGCCAGTTTTTGCCGGTCTCCGGAAATGCGATACTCACCGAGACAATCTGCGTTTTGGCCGGATAGCCGGTGCGCGGATCCATGATGTGATAAAATTCCTGCCCGTCGATCACAATGGGGGTTTCATAATTCCCGCTCGTCGAGGTCGACAAACCGTTCCCCGTATCCTGAATCACACACCAAATCCCGTTGCGATCCGTGGGATGTTGCACCCCGATCCGGAACGTCCGGCCTTTCGGCGATAATCCGAAGGCGGCGGTTTCACCTCCGATTTGAATCAAAGCACTCTGCGTTCCGGCCTCTTTCAGCATGGCAATCACATGGTCAGCGATCATTCCCTTAATGATTCCTCCGAAATCGAACTGCACCCCGTCCTTTAAAAGCGTCAACTGATTTCCGTCCTGCTCTGTCAGATTCAAGCCGCACCGCTCACGCACGGCGGAAACCGCCTCGGCAGAAGGAACATCCCCGGTCTTCGCGGCGGTCTTCCACAAATTACGAATCGGCGCACAGGTAATGTCAAAAACCCCTTCACTCAACTGCCAGGCCTGCCGGGCTTTTCCGAACGCTTCCGAAAGCATCGGCGACAGCGTCACATCGCCGGTCGCGTTCAACCGGTTAATCGTCGCGATCTCGGAGCCTTCTTTATAGTCATTAAAAACGCCGCCGATGCTTTCCAGATAAGTCCAGACCTGACGGCTCAATCCGCTGTTTTCAGGGTAGTAGCTTACGCGAATGGGGATACCGTAATAGAGATCGCGGGTTTCATTATACCAGCGCCCGGACGGCTTACATCCTGCAAGTATCAGAATCAGCAACATTCCCGATAAAAATATTTTTCCAGATTTCATGAGGGGATGTTCCATACACCATGCCGCCAAACATCTGAATACAAATCGTTTTCCAAACTTTGGAAAATCCCGTTATACTACGTGCTCATGAATTCAATTTGTCCATTAGAAAACCTGCGCGTAGAAAGCGTTACGCAGCTGATCGCGCCGAACGAGCTTAAGCAACAGCTACCGCCAACCGATGCCGCATGCACTACCATTGCGAACGGCCGCGAAGCGATCCGCGCCGTATTGGAACGCAAAGATCCGCGCCTGCTGGTTATTGTCGGCCCCTGCTCCATTCACGACCCCGCCGCCGCGCTGGATTATGCAAAACGACTGGCGGCTCTCAACGAAACAGTAAAAGACCGCCTCCTGATCGTCATGCGCGTCTATTTTGAAAAACCGCGCACCACCGTCGGCTGGAAAGGCTTCATCAACGACCCGCACCTCGACGAATCGTTCGACATGGAATACGGCCTGCACGCCGCTCGCCAGCTGATGTTGGATATCACCGCACTCGGACTGCCGATCGCCACCGAATTTCTCGACCCGATCATCCCGCAATACATCGGCGACCTCGTCAGCTGGGCGGCCATCGGCGCGCGCACCATCGAATCACAGACGCACCGTGAAATGACCAGCGGACTCTCCATGCCCGTCGGCCTGAAAAACTCGACGGACGGAAGCGTCCAACGCGCCATCGATGCCCTGCTCGCCTGCCAAAGTCCGCACAGTTTTCTCGGCATCGACCAGGAAGGTCGCGGAAGTATCGTCAAAACCCGCGGCAACCCGGACACCCACCTTGTCTTGCGCGGCGGTGGCGGAAAAACCAACTATCACGCCGATGAAGTCGCGACCGCCGCCGAGAAACTGCGCGCCTCCGGGCTGCCGAAAATCATGATGGTCGACTGCTCGCACGCCAACTCCGGAAAAATTCCGGCGCGCCAGGCCGATGTCTGGAAAGAGCTGCTCGAACAGCGCAAACAGCCGGACTGCCCCGTCATCGGCGCCATGCTCGAAAGCTTTATCGAAGAAGGCGCTCAGCCGATCAGTGATAACCTGAAATACGGACAGTCCATCACCGACGGTTGCATTGACTGGGCGACAACCCGAACCCTTTTGGAAATGTAATTTATGAAACGATTACCCGCCGAATGGGAGCCGCAGGACGCCGTGCTGATCTGCTGGCCGCACGAACAAACCGACTGGGCTCCGTATTTAAACGAAGCCGAGGCGGTCTTTATGGACATCGCCGATGCCGTCGCCCGCTTTGAGAAACTGATCGTCGTCGTCCCCGACGAACAGTGCGTCCGCACCAAGCTCGCCGCGCGCGGCGTGAACATGAACAACGTCGCGCTCTACGAAATTGAATCCAACGACACCTGGGCGCGCGACTTCGGCCCGATCACCATTTACGAAGACGGCAAACCGGTTTTACTCGATTTTACCTTCACCGGATGGGGCGGAAAATTTGAAGCCGGGCTCGACAACCAGATCACATCGAAACTCCACAAGCTCGGCGCGTTCGGCGAAACGCCGTTGCGCAAAGTCGATCTGATTCTCGAAGGCGGAAGCATCGAAAGCGACGGCGAAGGCTCCCTGCTCACGACATCCGAATGCCTGCTCAACCCCAACCGCAACGCGCAGTTCAGCAAAGAACAGGTCGAAGAAAAGCTCGCCGCAGAATTCGGAGCAAAAAAGTCCCACTGGTTGGAAAACGGTGCGCTCGCCGGTGACGACACCGACGCCCATATCGATACCCTCGCCCGTCTCTGTCCCGAAAACACGATTCTCTACGTCCAATGCACCGATCCGGCGGATGAACACTTTCCAGCGCTCCAAAAAATGGAGGATGAGTTAAAGCAGACCGGAGCCCGCCTGCTTCCGCTGCCGTGGCCGAAAGCCAAATTTGACGGCTCCGGCGATCGCCTGCCGGCCACCTACGCCAATTTTCTGATCATCAACGGTGCGGTGCTCGTTCCGGTCTATAACGATCCGTCCGATTTCCAAGCTTTGGAAACCGTCGGAAAAGCATTTCCAGACAGAGAAATCGTCGGTATAGACTGTTCCGTATTGATTCTGCAACACGGCTCGCTCCACTGCGTCACCATGCAGATT
>JAQUXG010000075.1 GCA_028692515.1 Kiritimatiellales bacterium
GCCAGCAGTCCGAAAACGGTTCGGATCAGTTTTTTCATGGCCGGATAATACCTTCTTTTGCCCACGCTGAAAGCGTAGCGATAAATAATTTCTGAAAGAAATAGAGCCGAAGGCTCGGTTCATCTGCACGAACCGAGCCGCAGGCGAGCTGGGCTCCACGAATGTGGAGCAGTGACCGAGGGGCACGGCAATTTCCACGAATATTTTCTTATTGGCGTTCATTCGCGCAATTCGCGGTCAAAACTATCCCACTTTCTTTTTTCGTGTCTTTCGTGTGTTTGGTGGTTATCGTCTCTCTTCTATGCGAGGCAAATTTATTACTCTGGAAGGGCCGGAAGGCTCGGGCAAATCGACACAGGCCAAGATGATCATCCGCCGGTTGGCGGAGCGCGGCATTGAGGCGATTACTACCCGCGAGCCGGGCGGCACGGCACTGGGCGAGGAAATCCGCAATATTCTCCAGCATAATCAGGCGGGTGAAGCCCCCTGCGAACGGGCCGAGCTGCTTCTATTTGAAGCCAGCCGCAATCAGCTGGTTGAAAAGGTGATCCGCCCGCACCTTGAAAAAGGAATTTGGGTGATCTGCGACCGGTTTATGGATTCGACGACGGCCTATCAGGGCTACGGCCGCGGTCTGCCGGTGCAGGCCGTTAAGGCGATTCATTATTTCACTGTGGACGGCGTTGTCCCCGACCTGACTCTGCTGCTGGACATCGAAGTGTCCACCGGCTTTGAGCGCATCGCCCAGCGCTATCTGGCGCTCGGCGAATCGGCCGACCGCTTTGAGCAGGAGGAACGCTCGTTCCATGAAAAGGTGCGTGCCGGCTATCTTAAACTGGCGAACGAAGAGCCGGAACGCTTTCGCGTCATCAACGCCGCGCAGGAACCGGAAGCCGTCTCTTCCAATATTTGGAAAGTTATAGAAGAAGTTCTAACAGAAGATCGCTAAGGGCGCTAAGAAAGATTCCTTCGTGCTCTTTGCGACCTTGAGCGAAGCGGGTGTTTAAAAACATATGAGTTCAAATCAATTCAGCGAAGCGTGGAGCGGCATTGAGAAAGGTTGGCAGAACAGCCAGCTGGCGCATGCCTATCTGCTGCAGGGTGCGCCGCACGGCGCGGCACTGCGCTTTGCTGAAAAACTGCTGAATCTTATTTTTAAAAACCATCCTCAGGTTCAAACGCGCGCCCATCCCGATATCGTCTGGATCGAACCGCAGAGTAAGAGCCGCCAGATTGTGATTGATGAAATCCGCGATCTGATTCGTCAGCTTTCGCAGACCTCGTTTGCGGGCGGCTGGAAAGCGGGCGTGATTCTATGTGCTGACCGGATGACCGATCAGGCGGCCAATGCCCTGCTGAAGACGCTGGAAGAGCCGCCGCCTAGAACATTGCTGATTCTGGTCACCGATGAACCGCAGTCACTGCTGGCGACGATTTCATCGCGCTGCCAGCGCGTTTCGCTGGCGGACGAAGACGAAGAAGTTTCCAAACATTGGAAAGATCCGCTACTCGACATTCTCGGCGAGCTGCCGCCGGCGAGCATCATCGAAGCCGGAATCTTTACCGGACGTATTACCGGCATTCTCGACGAGCTGAAAAAAGAATTTGAGGCGGAAGAGTCGGAACGCCTGCCGGAGGATCTGTCGGCCAAGGAAGCCAAAGACCTGCTGGCCGCCCGCTCAACGGCGCGACTGATTGAGTCGCGCACGGAAATTCTGCGCACGATGCTTCAGTGGCAGCGCGACGTACTGATTCTGGTGCTGGAGCAGGCTGAAACCGCGCTGAACTTCCAAGACGATATTGAACAGTTAAAACGGCAGGCGATGCTCTGCACACGGGCCGATGCGTTACGGCGTCTGGCCTCAGTGGATGAAATGGCGCGTCAGTTCGACCGCAACCTGCCCGCCGGACTGGTTTTCAATAATTTCTTCGCTCAACTGGTTTAAATGAAGCGCTATTCTTGATCGCGGAGGCGGGGTCACGGCCCCCGCCCTACAAAATCAGCCACGCAGGTGCTTCACCAGCGCTTTGAGGGCCAGGATATAACCGTAGCCCTTGAATCCCATGATCTGTCCGATGCAACCGGGAGCGGTCAGGCTCTTGTGGCGGATCTCTTCTCGGGCGTGGGTGTTGCTCAAATGCACTTCAACGGCCGGAACTTCTTTAGCGACCGCTTTAACGGCATCGCCCAGCCCCAGACTGGTGTGGGTGTAAGCGGCCGGATTGATGATGATGCCGTCAAATTTTCCGCGGCTGTCGCCGATCCAGGTGATGAGATCGCTTTCGGCATTGCTCTGATGAAATTCCAGTTCGACGTTACCAAGTTTCGCGGCGCAGGCGTTCATGTCCTGCGCGATGGAGGCGAGGGTTTCGATGCCGTAGATCTCCGGCTCGCGCGTGCCGAGCAGGCTGAGATTCGGGCCGTTCAGAACAAGGATTTTGAGCGTTTTCATGCGGATGTTTTACCACAAACAGGTCGAATAGCACGGATTTTTCCAAGGTTTGAAAAAATACAGAAGTCAGGAATCATGGATCAGGTGTCAGGGTTCCAAAGATTGGAAAATGCGGTGGGGCAAACTCTCCGAGTGAGCCGCCGCGCACATTAGCGGCTCCGCCGGAGGCGTCGCCCTACCTGAAACTTCCAATAGGTGGAAAAAATCAGAAGGTTTTTTCCAACCCTTGGAAGGTTTTGAGGTGGTCGTAGGCGGTGAGGTCGAGGTGGATGGGGGTAACAGAGACATAGCCGTCGCGCACGGCGTGGATGTCGATGTCGTCACCGTCGTCGTGGACTTCGAGCGCGCCGTCGAGCCAGTAGTAGGTGCGGCCGCGCGGGTCGAGCCGCTTATGAAATTTTTCGATGAAGCGCGAACGGCCCATGCGGGTGACTTTGATCCCCTTGAGCTGGTCGTACGGCAGGTTGGGCATGTTGACGTTGAGCAGCACATTCGGCGGCATCGGATTGGCGATGAGTTTCTGGGTGAGCTCTTTGACAACGCGTTCGGCCATTTCCCACTGGGGATCGGTGTAGGTGCAAAGGGAAAAGGCGACGCCGGGAATGCCGAGAATGACGCCTTCGGTGGCGGCGGAAACCGTTCCGGAATAGATGACGCTGATGCCGGTGTTGGAACCGAGGTTGATGCCGCTCAGAACCATGTCGGGCGGATTGTCTTTCATGACCGCACAGACGGCAAGTTTGATGCAGTCGGCGGGTGTTCCGCCGATGCCGTAGCCGAAGAATTCGCCGTCTTTATCGACCGGCGTGCTTTTGATCGGATCTGCGAGCGTGATGGCATGACCCGCCGCACTGCGTTCTGCATCGGGGGCAATGACATGGAGTTCGCCGAATTCTTTAACGGCACGGTGGAGTGTGGCGATGCCCGGCGCGTGAATTCCGTCGTCGTTACAAAGTAAAATTCTCATTAAAGAAAGACCTTAGGCTTTAGGTATTTAGGCTATAGGAACCGGAAACGTTTCATCTCACTCTGAATCCTGACTTCTGTTCCCTGACACCCGCGATTTCTGCCAGACGAAGGCGGGGTCGATGAGCGGCCCGTACGAATCATTAATTGGAATGAAAAAGGTTCCGGTTTCAAACAGGCCGGTGGCGGTGCGGACAACGGTCATGAGGGCTCCGGCGGGAATCCCGACGGGCAGAACCGCCCACCAGCCGCGGTCTTTGCCGGAAACAATCATCTGGCGGGGAATTTCGCCCCAGCCGGTCAGGATGTTAAAGACGCCGCGATTGAGTTTGAGCGACATATCCTGAACCAGCCCCTCCGCATTGGAAAGGTCATGTCCGGCAACCGTTTCGGCGCGCAACACCGTTGTACTCAATGCCAGCAGAAGAATAATAAAAAATCGCATCATCGCCCTCCCGTTTAATACGCAAAGGCTAGTTGAACGCCCTTTCAGCGACAAGATTTTAATCTATCGCACCCTTGCAACTTGCCATTCTGCGGGAGGGTCGGTACCTTAATCGCCTCATGGGATACGAAGTTTTAGCACGAAAATGGCGGCCGCAGACCTTTGCCGAGGTGGTGGGGCAGAATCACGTCACGCAGACGCTGAACAATGCCATTCAAAACGACCGTCTGGCGCACGCCTACCTGTTCGTCGGCCCGCGCGGAACCGGTAAAACCACCACGGCCCGCATTCTGGCCAAGGCGCTGAACTGCCAGAACCGGCAGGGCTCCGAACCGTGCAATACCTGCGATTCCTGCAAAGAAATCATGAAAGGCAGCAGCCTCGACGTGATTGAAATCGACGGCGCCTCCAACCGCGGGATCGGCGACGTGCAGGAACTGCGCGATAACGTCCGCTACGCTCCGGTGCGCGGCCCGTTCAAAATTTATATCATCGACGAAGTGCACATGCTCACCCGCGAGGCCTTCAACGCGATTCTGAAGACGCTGGAAGAACCGCCGCCGCACGTTAAATTTTTCTTTGCCACCACCGAACCGCAAAAGGTGCTGACCACCATTCTCTCACGCTGTCAGCGTTTTGACCTGCGCCGCATCAACATTGCCGACATCACCGCGCAACTGCAGAAAATCTCTAAAGCGGAAGGCATTACGATCAGCGACGATGCCCTGCTTGCCATCTCCCGCGGTGCCGAAGGCGGACTGCGTGACGCCGAGAGCGCACTCGACCAGCTGGTTTCTTTTCGCGGAAAAACGATTGAAGAAGCGGACGTTCTCTCGGTTTTCGGACTCATCAGCCGAGGGCAGCTCGAAGGACTGGCCGACGCCATTCTGGACGGAAATATTCCCGCCATCCTCGAAGCGGTCGCCGGGATCGACCAGAGCGGCAAGGATATGCAGCGCGTCGTGCTCGAACTGCTCGACCAGTTCCGCAATCTGCTGATCGTGATGCACGCTGGCAAAAACGCCGCCGCGTTTGATCTGCCGGAAACGCAGATCGACACTCTCAAAAATCAGGTCGCTAAAACGACGGACGGTCGTCTGCTGCGCATTATCGAACTGCTGATTGATGCCGACGGTCGGATGCGTTACGCCCTTTCCAAGCGAACGATGCTCGAAACCGCTCTCATTCGCGCCTCGCGCGCCGCGACGGTTGCCACGATTGACGAGCTGATGAAACAGGTCGCCGCGCTGAAAAATCTGCCCGCCGCTCCGGCCGCCGTGCAGGAAGAGTCCGCGGCCTATGACGTAAAAAAAAAGCCCTCGGATGATTTAGAGCGGCTGAAAACCGCATGGGTCAGCCTGATTGAGCACATTGCCAAAGGCGTTCCGCACGCCAAACACTACCTGACCGATACCGCACCGCTGAGCGTGTCTGAAACGCATGTCACCATCGGCATCGATCCGGAATTTGCAAATGAACGCTCCAATCTGGAGAATCCGCGCACCCTTTTGTTTGTCCAGAAAACCCTGAGTGCTTTTCTGAAGCGGCCGGTCTCGGCCGATTTCGCGCTGCTGGCCGGCAAACCGAAACCGCTACCTGCGGATGCGCCGGCACAGGGCATTCAGGATAAACAGAAATATTACAGCAACCCCGCCGTACGAAGTGTCGTTGAGGCCTTCAGCGGCGAGATAATCGATATTCGGGAATAGAAAGGAACTTACGATGGATATGATGAAAATGATGAAGCAGGTTTCTGAAATGAAAAAAATTCAGAAGCAGCTGGCTGCCAAAAAAGTTGAGTTTTCCAGCGCCGCCGGACAGGTGACCGTCAAAATGAGTTGCGACATGAAGCCGCACAGCGTCACGATCGCTCCTGAGCTTATCGCAGCCGGCAACGTGAAAAAAATCGAAAGTGCAATTCTGGATGCCTTCAAAGGCGTGCTGAATGAAGCGCAGGAGGCCACGGCAAAAGACATGAAGAGTCTGACCGCCAGCCTCGGACTTCCATTCGGAAAATGAAACATTTCCTTCCATTGGATAACCTGGTCGCGGCGCTGGAAAAACTTCCAGGCATTGGAAAGCGTTCCGCCGAGCGGATGGCATTTTCGCTGGTGCAGAACCGCGACGGGCTGGCCCGGCGACTGGCCGACGCCCTGCTGGCCGCCGATGAGCAGGTGGATACCTGTTCGCGGTGCGGAAGCATCACCGTGACCCAAGAAGATCCCTGCGCGTTCTGCACGGACGGGCGGCGGGCGAACGGCCTGCTCTGCGTCGTGGAAAGCCCCGGCGACATCATGAAGATCGAAGGGTGTAACGGGTTCGACGGACGCTATCATGTGCTTGGCGGACATCTTTCTCCTGCACTCGGCAAAGGGGTCGGCGATTTGCGTGTGAGCGAACTGCTGGCACGGCTTCAGCCGGAAGCGGTTCAGGAAGTGATCATCGCGCTCGGAACCGATGTGGAGAGTGAAGCGACGGCCAGCTATCTGGCCGAGCTGATCGCCAGCCGCGGCGTCAAAGCCTCGCGCCTCGCCTTCGGCCTGCCCTCCGGCAGCGCGATTGAATATGCCGATTCCACGACCCTCTCGCGCGCCATTCAAGGCCGCCAGTCCATCGGCGGATAACGCCCATGGCGTCATAAATTTTCCAAGGTTTGGAAAACTGACTGATTTTTGTGTTTCAGGGTTTGACTTACCGAGCGATTTCTATACCTTTGTCGCCTCTTATTTCCGGCGTAGCTCAATGGTAGAGTAGGTGACTGTTAATCACTTGGTTGCTGGTTCGAGCCCAGCCGCCGGAGCCACTTTAACACCCCGTTGTATCCGTATTTACAGGGGTTTTGTTCCGGCAACCGTGCCCGGAAAAATTATCCGCACAACCTTTCCAGGGATTGGAAAAAATTCTTCCAACCCTTGGAACTTTTTTTGCGGCATTGTTTCTAGAAACGAAGGTCCGCTTTGGCAAGCCGGGCGGCCAGTTCATTCAGAACCCGCTCATCATCCGCATCGCCAGCCGATTCAAAAACCGCACCGAAGCGGATGAACGGGCCGGTGTTATCCCACGGCACGGTGGAGATCCCAAAGTTTTCGATAAGATAGAGCGAAACGTCTTCTGCGTTTTTAAATTCGACGGTGCCGGCGCCTTTGGGCGCTTTGATGTAGAGATAAAACGTGCCGCCGGGCATTTTGGCGTTGAAGCCAACGCCTTTCAAAACCTCGACCATGCGGCGCAACCGTTTTTCGTAGTGGTCGCGAATGCCTTCGGCAAGGCTTTCGTCGGCAATGCCGGCACAGGCGGCGTGCTGGATGGCCTTGAACTGTCCGCTGTCGCAGTTGTCTTTGATCATGGCCAGTGCATCAACCGCCCAGGCGGCGCCGCAGAAGAAAGCGAGGCGCCATCCGGTCATGTTATAGGCTTTGCTCATGGAGTGCAGTTCGATGGCGCATTCTTTGGCACCGGGGCGCTGCAAAATCGATTTGCGCGGCGCATCGTAAACCAGCGTGGCGTACGGCGCGTCCTGCACGATGAGGATGTTGTGCTTCTGCGCGAAGGCGATCAGCTCGTCGTAAAAGGCATCCGTGGCAACCGCACCGGTGGGGTTGTTGGGATAGTTGATGTAAAACAGTTTGCAACGGTCGGCCAGCGCCGGATCGATTTTTCCAAGGTCTGGAAGAAATCTGTTTTCTTCGAGAAGCGGAATATCCACGACTTCACCGCCGAGGTATTTGGTGTGCGTGGCCATGACCGGATAGCCGGGGACGGTCTGGAAAATCACGTCGCCGGGGTTCACAAAGGCGAGCGGAAGCATGGCGAGCGCCGGCTTGGTGCCGATGCTGTGGTTGATTTCGGTGGCCGGGTCGAGCTCGACGCCGAAGAAATTTTTCATGTAGTCAGCGGCGGCCTGTTTAAATTC
>JAQUXG010000076.1 GCA_028692515.1 Kiritimatiellales bacterium
AACACACGGATGTGCGGCGTTTAAACAAAAGGAACGCAGAACTCCGCAGGACATGGCTGGTCTCAGGCTTTTTTCCAACGATTGGAAAAAATTCCGACAGCCGGTAACGCGCCAGCGTTATATTTTCCAATGTTTGGAACGAAATTTTCCGACGATTGGAAAAAATCAGGCTTCTTCGTCTTCTTCGCTAACGCGCAGAACCTCTTCGACGGTCGTCATACCCTTCAGCACCTGCCGCCAGCCGTCGTCGCGCAAAGTGTGCAGTCCGTGGCGCATGGCTTCGCGTTTAATGTCGCTGGCGGGCGCGCGGTTGATGATGAGCGGGCGGATGTGGTCGTCCACGGTGAGAATTTCGTAGATACCGGTACGGCCTTTAAAGCCGGAGCTGCGGCATTCATCGCAACCGGCCGGTTCATAAATCGTGTGCGTGGCCAGTTCTTCGACTGGAAATCCTTCAGTGCGCAGCATTTCTTTTTTGGCGTCATCCAGCGCGATCGGCTTGCGGCACGACGGACACAGTCGGCGAATGAGGCGCTGCGCGACGATGCCTTCGACGGCAGAGGCGACGAGAAACGGTTCAATGCCCATGTCAAGCAGACGGCTGATACTGGCGGCGGAGTCGTTGGTGTGCAGTGTGCTGAAAACCAAGTGACCGGTGAGCGCCGCGCGAATGGAAATTTCGGCGGTGTCGCGGTCACGAATTTCTCCCACCATGATGACGTCGGGATCCTGACGAAGGAAGGTACGCAGCGCATGAGCAAACGTGAGGCCGATTTCAGGTTTCATCTGCACCTGATTGACACCGGCCATTTCGTATTCGATCGGGTCTTCCGCCGACATGATGCGGATGTCGACCGAGTTGATGGTGTGGAGCCATGCGTAAAGAGAGGTGGATTTTCCGGAACCGGTCGGGCCGGTACAAAGCAAAATGCCGTGCGGGCGGGTGATCATCCGTTTGAGGATTTTTTCGTCGGCCGGACTGAGACCCAGCTGTTCCATACCGATCATACCGCTTCCGCGCAAAAGCAGACGGAGGCTGACGCTTTCGCCGTAAACCGTCGGCATGGTGGAAACGCGCACATCGATTTCCTCGCCTTGAATGCGCAGGCTGATGCGTCCGTCCTGCGGAAGGCGTTTTTCGGCGATATCCATGTTGGCCATGACCTTGATACGCGAAATGATGGAGGACTGAAAACGTTTGAGCGTGGCGGGCACGGGCGTTTGAACCAGTACGCCGTCGATGCGGTAGCGGATACGCAGGTCGACTTCCAACGGTTCAATGTGAATATCGGTGGCGCGGTTCTGGTGCGCTTCCCAGATGATCTGGTTGACAAACTTAACGACGGAGGCTTCCTGATCGAGCTCGCTGAGATCCTGCTTGAAGAGGCTTTCTTCGTCGAGACTGATACGGTCGTCGTCCTGCATCATGCGGTCGAGCGTTTCCGCGCCGACCCCGTAGAGCCGCTTGGCGGCGGCGGCGATGTCGGACGACGGACTGAGCGCCAGCTTGATGCGCCCGCCAGTGACGAGGCGCATGGCATCGATCAGACCGGGCTGCAAGGGATTGGCCGTGGCGATGCATAGCACGCCGCCTTCTTGCGCAACCGGCATGATGTTGTATTGAAAAACGGCTTTGGGCGGAATTTTTTCGAGCAACTCGCGGGCGATTTCCGCCTTGGCCAGCCGCATGAACGGCAGAGCCATGGCCGCCGCCAGCTTCTCAAGAAACAATTCCTCTTTGATTCCGGTTTTCTCAACGACTGTATCGGTAAAGGTCGCGCCGGCCTCCGCCACAGCGGGCAAAAGTCCGTCCAGCTGTTCCGGGGTAAAAACCCCGGTGCGCTGAAGCAGGTCGGCTAGCTGACCGTTTTTCATCTTACGATTCCGGCTTTCGAGGTGCGGATGAAGTGTATCAGGTGCTGCACTTCCGGGGTGGAGGGCAGATTCTTTTCCATCTGTTCAATCGCTTCGGCAATTGAAAGCTTCTGGCGATAAAGAATACGATAGGCCTCTTTGATAGCGGCGCGCGATTCTTCCGAGACACCTCGGCGCTCCATGCCGATTTTATTGATTCCGCGAATCTGAATATCGAGCCCGTCGGCAATCATGAACGGCGGAACATCTTTGGTCGCTTTGGTGTAGGCCCCTAAAAAGGCCATTTTTCCGATCCGGCGAAACTGTACTGCACCGCAGAGTCCTTCGAGAATGGCAAAGTCCTCAACGATCACATCGCCGGCGAGCTGCGTGCCGTTGGCAATGATGACACCGTTGCCGACTTTGCAGGCGTGAGCGACATGACTGTAGGCCATCAGCAGGCAGCCGGAGCCGACTTCGGTCATTTCACCATCGTGTGTAGCGGCATTGATCGTAACGCATTCGCGGATGACGGTTTTATCGCCGACAATTACGCCGGGCGCGCCGCCGTTAAATTTGAGATCCTGCGTGGGGCCGCCGATCCGGGCGAACGGATGGATGATGCAACCCGATCCGATCGTGGTATGGCCATCAACAACGGCGTGAGCCATCAGCTCAGTGCCGTCGCCGATTTTCACGCCGTCACCGACGATGCTGTACGGGCCCAGTTTTACATCGGCACCGAGTACGGCGCCATCACCGACAATTGCTGTAGAGTGAATAGTACTCATACGATTGATTATCCTGCGGAGCTGAACATCAGGTCGGCTTCAGAAACCAGCTTGCCATCAACGAACGCCTTGGCATTCACTTTGGAAAGGCGCGGTTTGGCATTCACGATATTAATTTCCATACGGAGCTGGTCACCGGGAACCACCGGGCGGCGGAAGCGGGCGTTGTCGATGGCTGCGAAGAATGAGATTTTGCCTTCGCCGCCGAACATTTTGTTCAGCAGGATTCCGGCGACTTGCGCCATGGCTTCCATCTGTAGAACACCGGGCATCACCGGGCGGCCGGGAAAGTGTCCCTGAAAAAACAGTTCGTTAAACGTCAGGTTCTTAATGCCGACAATCCGTTTGCCATCTTCGAGTTCGATAATGCGATCGACGAGCATAAAGGGATAGCGGTGTGGCAGAATGTTCAGAATTTCATTCGCTTCAAATACGGACATGCGGAGGTCTCCTTTTTTTAAACGGGTTCAGGGCGGCGATTATCTTTAAAACAGGGAACTTGTTCAACGCTTAAACTGAGCTCGTTTTATTCAATTCATCGAGAGCCGGACAACCCTCCGCGACCCGCCATCCGTGCGGGAAATCCCGGCATTGGGCCGGACGGGCATCGTACAGCGCACAGCGGCCGCTCTCCAGCAGAACGCAGCTTCCGTCCGGTGCATCGGCCAGACTCAACTGGCGGCGGTTGGCCGCCAGCGCCGTGTAGCGGGCAATGAACGCCTCCTCCGTAAGTTTGGCAGCCGCCGCCAGCCGGGCAATGTCCGCCGGCTCAAGCAGGACATGCCCCGTCCAGCGGCAACAGGTGCCGCACTGTCGACATTTAAATGAACGTTTCTCTGAATCCATGGTCAATAATTCCTAAATGTTATTTGAAGGCGATTGGATTGACACAAAAGCCTTTAAATATAAATATGCCGCCCTTGCCTGCCGATCGGGTCGAGCGGCAAAGGATAACAACAGAGGGAGAATTCTGAACATGATAGCACTCGTCAAGAAAACAAAGACCGCCGGCGTTTTTATTACTGTTTCCGCTCTGGCACTGCTGATCGCAGGCTGCGATAAAGAAAAGGCCCCCGCCGCCGCCCCGGAGCAGGTTACGGCTACCGAAACCGTCGATCTGGCCCAGCCGGCTCAACAAACTCCGGATCTGTTCGAGCAGCCGCTTCAGCCCAATCCGCTGGCATTGTCTAACGATGATGTCGTGGTAACCGTTGATGGCAAAAATATCACCCACGGCGAAATCATGAAGGGCGTTCAGATGAATATGATGCAGATGAGCCGCCGCGTTCCTCCGCAGCAACTCCAGCAAATGGCCGGGCAGATGTACAAGAATGTGACAGACACTCTGATCGCCAACATTCTTCTCACCAAGGCCGCCGAAACCTCCAGCCTGACGGTTAACGATGAAGAGCTGACCAAAGAAATCACCACCATCGAAGCCAATGCGCCGGAAGGCAGCTCTCTCACCAACGCACTGGCCGAAAACAATATCGATTTCAATGAGTGGAAGAACGATCTGCGCAAACAAATGCTGATTCGCAAGCTGGTTGAAGAAAAAACAGCAAACATCACAAATGCTTCGCTCGCAGAAGTCACCAAATTCTACGAAGAAAACGTGGATTCCTTCAAAATTCCTGAGAGCGTAACCGCCAGTCATATCCTTCTGGCCTTCACGCCTGAAGACACCGACGCCACCAAAGCCCAGAAAAAGCAGGAGATTGAAAAAATCCGTGCGGATATTCTCGCCGGCGGCGACTTCGCGGCCATCGCCGCCGAAAAATCCGACTGCCCCAGCAAAACGCGCGGCGGCAATCTCGGCACCTTCTCCAAAGGGCAGATGGTTCCGGAATTTGAGAATGTTGCCTTCACTCAGGAAGTCGGCACCGTCAGCGGCGTGGTTGAAACCCAGTTCGGATATCACCTCATTAAAGTCACAGACCACCAGCAGGCCGGCATACGCTCGCTTTCTGAAGTCAAGGATCAGCTTCAGGAATATCTGGCCGGTAAAGCCAAGCAGGACGCGTTGCTGGTCTACATTGAAGAGCTGAAATCTAACGCAAATGTCGTGATGCACACTCCGGATCTTGACGCGGCTTCCAAATAAACGGACACCCCGCGAAAGCAAAAAGCGTTCCCTTCCCGGGAACGCTTTTTTTATCTTCACCACCCTCTCAAGAGCGGGAATATGGTGCGCTCGAGAGGACTCGAACCTCCACACCTTGCGGCACAAGAACCTGAATCTTGCGTGTCTACCAATTTCACCACGAGCGCTTTTTCTGCAAAAACAGAGCGCGTATTAAACAGGAACTTTTCACAAAGTCAACGGTTTCGAAAACGATTTTCTTTACCCCTTGCCACCGCCCTGCCCGCAACCTATACTCTGGCTCGTGCTGTAGCTGGTTCATAAAAGGAAAGGAGGCGGGGAAAAGTGCAGAATATTGATGACAAACAGTGGAAAACACTCAAACAAAAGCTCGCCCGCTCCAAACAAATCGTCTCGCCGGAAATGGGCGAACCTGAAAAAGAATACGTCATCTCCCGCGGAATCGACATTCTGCGTCTGCATGCCACTGATTTCGTCAACAAACGCATCGCTCCGGCCACCCCGAAAAATGACGGACGCCAAACCCCGCTCAAGGGGCACCCCGTCTTCATCGCCCAGCACGCCACCGGCACCAGCGACCGGATCAGGCTCGAAAAATTTCACGGCATCAAATCCGGCATTGAACTCACCGAAAAGGAAGTCGCCTACATCGTAAGCGTCATTCTCCGCTGGATTCAGGAACAGATCGGAGAACCCGTCTGATTTTTCCAATGTTTGGAAAAAAACGCTTTCCCCTGCCCGTCGCTGCAATTACATTTTTCCGAACCTTGGAAAACTCACCATCCTATGAAGCCTCAAATTATAGCCCGCCCCGACCATACCGTCAGCCGCAAACAGATCAGCGCCTCCGCGATTAAAGTTCTTTACGGACTCAAAGATGCCGGCTACACCGCCTATCTCGCCGGTGGCGGCGTACGCGACCTGCTCCTTGGCCGCAATCCTAAAGATTTTGATGTTGCCACCAACGCCACTCCCGAAGAGGTCAAGCGGGTCTTCCGCAACTGCCGTCTGATCGGCCGCCGCTTCCGGCTGGCCCATGTTTACTACCACGATGAAATCATCGAAACCTCCACCTTCCGCGCGCCTGCGCCGCCCGCCGATGAAGCCCCTGACGACAACAACACCTTCTCGACGAAAGACGGGCTCGTTCTAAGAGACAATCTCTTTGGAACCCCCGAAGAAGACGCCCTGCGCCGCGACTTCACCATTAACGCCCTCTTCTACAACATCGCCGACTTTTCCATCATCGACTACACCGGCGGACTGCGCGATCTGGACGCCCGGTTGTTGCGCGTCATCGGCGATCCTGATCAGCGCTTCATCGAAGACCCCGTACGCATCCTGCGCGCCATCCGCTTCGCCGCCGCCCTTGGGTTCGAGATTGAACCCGCCGCCCGCGAAGCCATCCGCCGCCACGCAGGCCGGCTCGAAGACTGCTCCTCCTCACGCCTCTACGAAGAAATCCAGAAACTGCTCAGTTGCGGCAAGGCCGCGCGGGTTTTTGAACTCTGCTGCGAACTCCGCGTCTTTGAACACCTCTTCCCCGAACTCGGGGCATGGCTCAACGCGCCCGATGGCGACAGTAAAACCCACTGGCTTCAGAAAAGCTTCGCACAGATCGACCGCTGGCGCGCCGCAGGCTTCAACGTCGACCCCGCCCTGCTCTTCGCCCTCATCTTCGGCGAATATCACGAATGGGTCGCCGCACAGATTGTGCAAAACGAAGAACTGCCGCACGCTGATGCGCTCATCGAAGCCACTCACCGCCACATCCGCCAACTCGACCGCATCCGCATTCCCAAAGCTGCCACTCACCACATCGCGGAAATCATGAGCGGCCAGCCGCGCTTCCTGAAAATGACACCGAAAAACGCCCAGCGCATCATGCGTCACCGCAGCTTTCTCGATGCTTTTCTCTACTTCAAATTCGCCGCCCGCACCACCGGACGCCACTCAGCCGAGCTCGAATGGTGGGAACAGCAGCGCAAAGCGAGATAAAAACCTTTTACAGCTTGCCCCGTGCGGCTGAATATCATACATAAAACGTCCTTCGCGGAGAGGTGGCTGAGTGGCTTAAAGCAGTGGTTTGCTAAACCGCCGTACGCCGTAAAGGCGTACCGGGGGTTCGAATCCCCCCCTCTCCGCCATTTTTTAAACCTGTCAGATCTTGGTCTGTCAGGTTTTTTTTTGAAAAATGGAGGATCGAAACATTCGAAAGGGACAGAATTCTTCAGCTTAAAACAAGCCTGGAATTTATCTGGTTCTTCACTCGTGACCATTTTGCTTAAGTCCATTTTTACGAGTATCCGTGCCCGTCGCAAAAGCCGTTTGACAGCCACATCAGAAGATGTAAAATTTCTTTGTTTAGTATGCTTGTGCACCTCCTGATTGCAGGCTGGTGGTGTTTTCGGGCTACACGTCGTCCTGAAAAACAATCGCCTGCCTATCAGAAAAGTGAGATCCCTTATGAAGCTGTTAAAATATCTGTCGTTGCTCGCGGTCGTTCTGATCGGTCAACTCCCGCTTCAAGGCAAGGAACTCGCCGGCACGCTTGATGTTTCGAAAATGAGTGATGCAGAGATTGCCGCGATGCTGTCGATTCCCTCCAAGACCCTTGAACTCAAAGTTGATGGCAATAAGTTGATCAACACAAAGGGCGACGAAGTGTGTTTGCAGGGCGTAAATGTCTGCAGTCTGGAATGGTCCGAGCGGGGTGAGCATATCCCTCAGTCGGTCAAGGTCGCAATTGATGATTGGAACGCAAATGTCATCCGGTTGCCGGTGCATGATGACTTTTGGTTCGGCCGCGGCAAACCGCCGAACAGCTCGAGCAATGACGCCGAGGCATACCGG
>JAQUXG010000077.1 GCA_028692515.1 Kiritimatiellales bacterium
CTCAGCCTCCTGTTCGCATCAGCCGGCGCCGGGATCATCTTCGGCGGACTATTCGCCCGCAAGGCCACCGCCGAATGGTCCGGCAGGCTCCTCAACCAACCGGCCGTTACAAACCGGCTCAGCGAGGTGCAAACCTTCTTTGAAAAACCGTCAGTAAGCCGACCGGTCGAAGAGATCGTGTGTCAGGGCGTAATTCTCACCGCAAATCGGGGCGCCCGGGTTGTGATTAACGGGGAGACCGTGAAAATCAGGGAGGTCGTCGGCGGAGCCAAGATTCTTGAAATCACCGCCAGCAACGTGCTGGTCGAATGTAACGGAGAAACGCACCGCCTTGCGCCCGGAGAAAGCTTTAGCCCCGGGAAAAAATAATCAGGCCAGTGCTTTTCTGATCTGTGCCAGCCGCTGGTCATACTCCTGCGGAGAAACCAGATACGGATGACAACGCGTTCCGGCCAAAGCCCCCGCCGTGGCAATCAGATCTTTATCCATCGGGTTGAGAACCGCCAGAAGGAGTTCGTCGCCCACCTTTGCAAACGGCAACGCGCCGTGGCGGCTGATAAAATCGAGCGGCAGCGTTTCCCGCAGCTCCTCGCGCTCATCAAACTGGCTCAGAGCAATAATCGGCACACCGCTCTTTTGGCAGAGGTGTGTCATCAACCGCTCGAACCGGCTGAAATTGCGGTCGTGCAGAATATGAAGAACCGTCACCGGAACTGAGACCTCCTGCGACGACATCTCGGTGATGTCATGCAGCACATTGGAATATTCCTCCTGCGACAGCTGCTCGTCCTGAAACAGCTCCCAGGCCAGCGCCATCTCAGACTCAACGCCCCCTTTTCGAGCGTCCGGTTTTTTAGAACCGGATGCCGGAACATTCAGCAGATCCGCAACCATCTGCGACTCCTGCAGGCGCTCAATGCGTTTGTTGAGTTCCGGCAGATGCTCCACAATGGATTCATACTGATTGATAACAAACGCGATGAGCGCGCTGTTCTGAGCGGCCCGCGCGCCGTCATCCAGCCGCTTCAGGCACGCCAATGCCTCTTCGGGCTGTTCGAGTTTGAGCAAGGTCTCATAAAGAGAGCGTAGGGTAAACAGGTCGTCAGGCATCACCTCGAGAATCTGCTCGAGCATGTCGGCGGTCTGCTGAAGTTCCTCTCTGGCCCCGATCGGTTCGCTCATGGTTCCTCCTGCGTCATTTAGATAACGCCAAAGATTAAAGCACAATTTGTGCCGCAGATGCACCGTCTATTTTTTCCAAACCTTGGAAAATAGTTTCCAAGGGCTGCCACTCCCGCGGGTCGTTGCCCCGCAAATGCGGGGCCTCTCCGGCATTGCTCGGGTGAAAAACTTCCGTTACAGTCCGTCTCCGTGAGAAGCAATCAGGCCATCCAGTGGGAAGAAACGCTCAAACG
Source organism: Kiritimatiellales bacterium (assembly GCA_028692515.1). GTDB lineage: Bacteria > Verrucomicrobiota > Kiritimatiellia > Kiritimatiellales > Tichowtungiaceae > Tichowtungia. Next base: position 1,416 of record JAQUXG010000077.1, read on the forward strand.
CGTATTTGATGCGATGGACGCCGAACTCGAAACCGAGTATGGCGCCGATTACCCGTTGCACCCTTCCCGCCCGAAGCGCGGCGAAACCGCAAATCCGGAAGACGACGGACTGTTCAACGTCGGCGCGGCATTTTCCGCGGGGTTCGGTTCAAAGTACGGACCGGGCTATGTCGTTGAAATCCGCATCGCCACGCTGAGCCGCGTGCCGGAACCCGTGCGCGCGGAGATTAAAGAAAAAATCTTCCAAGGTTTGGAAAAACGGCTTCCGGCGGCCTTCCCCGGCAAAAAGCTGAACGTCTCCGAAGAAAACAGCGTAATCCGAATCTACGGCGACTTGAGCCTCGACGACTAATTTTTCACGTCGTATGACCAGACCGGCTTACCGTTAATATCAAAATAAAGTGTCTCGGAATCTGCACTCCAGCGCAGCGAATCCTTCAGCTCGCCGGACGGTGAGTTCGTGTATTCCGGCAGATAAAAAATCGTGTGCCAAAGGCTTCGCTCTCGTACGGCGATTTTAAACCCCGGCGTTGAATAATAGAAAATATGCTGAAGCCGCGCGGCGCGGCTCCCGTCCGGCGCGGCGAGAATCTGCACGGTTTTAGCCGGCGGCGTGAAAATCCGGAACGAGACGAACAACGCAAAACCCATCAGCACCAGCAACCCGATGGCGCGCGCCGGTGGCAGGCCGCTCAACAGACTGTGTTTGCGAAAACGATCCATTATTTTTCTTCAGTCGGCTCCGTCTGTGCCGGAACCTCTTTGGTGAAAAACTTTTTGATCTGAAATTTACGGTCGATGTCCTTCATCGAGAGAACCAGCATTGCGCCGATCAGAAGAACTGCGAAGAAGTTGATTAATGCGGTTTGAATTTTAACGTTCACCTTATGCCGGGTGACGCCGTGCCAGAGTGCAAAAACAATATGTCCGCCGTCGAGCACCGGAATCGGCATCAGATTCAATACAGCCAGATTGATATTCAGGAAACGAATCAGCCCAAAAGTGTTCACCAGCCCCATCTTGATCGACATCGTGAGCATACTGAAAATCATGATGGGCCCTCCAAGGCCGCCGGCCGCCTGCTTCGCTTCCGCCGGAGTCACCAATGCTTTCAGAACACGAACGATAGATAGTGCGTCGTATTTGATCTGGTCGATCGGATTTTTGTAGAGCATCCACGGCAGGCCGGTTCCACCCAGCTGAACGCCAATCATCATGCGTTCATACTCTTCGTTATATTCCGGCACAATGGAAAGGTTCAGCGTTTCGCCCTTGCGATCGACCGTCAGTATCGCCGGAACGCCCGGCGCGGCCGCCTGCACCATTTCGGTAAAATGGTCCCATCCGAGAATCGTACTGTCGTTAAATGTCAGCGCGATATCGCCGCTTTTGATGCCCGCACGGTCGGCAGGGCTGCCTTTGGTTACCGCGCCGAACAGGCAGGGAATAGCCGGCTCAACGCCTTCCATGATCCGCTCGCCGCTGTCGAGCTTAACAACCGGAATCTCCAGAGGCCGTTCAACACCGGTATTGCGCAGATCGAGCGCAACGGTGTCGCGGTTTTTGAGCATGCTTTCGACGGTAAAGTCATACCAGTTTTTGACAGCGGTTCCATTGACGGCAAGAATCTCATCGCCCGGCCGCAGCCCGGCGGCGTAGGCGGCACTGTTGGTTTCAATATTTCCAATGATTGGACGGATCTGCGTGCCCGCTTCGGTTCCGGGAATCAGCCAGATGGCAACAGCGAGCAAAGAGGCCAGCACAATATTTCCGAGCGGGCCGGAAACCGCGACAGCGATTTTTTTCCACGGCGAAACGTCCGGGTATTTCCCGGCAGAAGCATCGCCCTGAATCCGCTCCATGCCCTCCGGATCAAGCTGCGGCAAAGACACGTAGCCGCCGAATGGAATCCAGCCGATTTTGTAAACGATGCCGTCCTTCTGCCATTGAACCATCGCGCGGCCGAAACCGATGGAAAAGGTTTTGACGATCAGCCCGCAACGGCGAGCGACGATGAAATGACCGAACTCGTGGACAAAAACGGTGACGCCGAAAAGGAACAGCGCCGCGACCACGGTGTAAAAAACGGTCCAAATGGAATGAAGCATTTCAAGCATGGGAAACGGTCCGCCTTTCTAGCAGAGGAAAAATTTAATGTAGATGTACATGAAGGGCGCGGTGAAAAGCAGACTGTCGATCATGTCGAGCATGCCGCCCATGCCGTGCGCGATCGCGCCGGAGTCCTTGATGTCCACCGCGCGCTTAAACATCGATTCCACCAGATCACCCAGCGTTCCAATGATTGGAAAAAGGATGCCGAGAATCAGCGCGTGAACAAGGGGGAAGTGATGTGGACCCAGCATGCAATGAGTGGCCGCGCACCAGAGAATTCCGACAACGCACGAGAAAAGAATCCCGCCGAACAATCCTTCCCAGCTCTTCTTCGGTGAAATTCGCGGGCAGAGTTTATGCTTTCCGAAGCGCGAACCGATAAAGTACGCGCCCGCATCGCCCCATTTCACAGCCAGCAGCACATAGAAGGCCGCGCGTGTCGGCGAATCCGGCCCGCTCACCATGTACAGCCGCACAAAAAAGCTCCAGAAGAACGCCACATAGAGAAACCCGAACAGCGTGCCCAGCGCATTGCGCAGTGCCTGCCGCGGGTCGGAATAGCCGAACAAACGAAGGAAAATCACTATCAGGATAATCAACAGGAGCGACCAAAGCACATCATCAGAAAAACCGTGCTTGGCCGTCACCCAGGTCATTGCCGTAAAAAGAAGCCCGCAGGTCATGCCCATTTTCTTTGAAGCAGGCAGATCGGCACGTTCCATCAGGGCATAGACCTCACCCATCGCCAGTCCGCAAACCAGCAGCAGACCAAGCAAAACCGTAATATTTCCGGCCGAAACCAGCAGCATCGCCGTACAAAGAAATGCGGCGATGGTCAGACCCAATATGATTCGTTTTTTATCCATACGTTCCTTTACTGAGTCACGACCCCGCCGTAGCGGCGGCCGCGCTGGTTGAAAGCTTCCAGTGCCTGTAAAAATTCTTTCTCACGAAAATCAGGCCAGAAGATATCGGTCACATACAACTCAGCGTAGGAAAGCTGCCAGAGCAGAAAGTTGCTCAGCCGCATCTCACCGCTTGTGCGGATCAGCAGTTCCGGATCAGGCACATCCGGCAAATACAAATGCTGTGCAACAGTCTCTTCATTCACCGTCTCCGGATCCAGTTCGCCGCTGGCCGCTTTACGTGCAATGGCCCGGGCCGCCTCGGCAATCTCAAGACGGCTTCCGTAGCTCAGCGCCACGATCAACGTATGTTCATAATCCTTCGCCGATTTCTCCATCACCGTTTCGAGCTTCTGGCGCAGATCGGCCGGAAGGCGCTCAATCTGTCCCATCACCCGCAACCGGATTTTATTCTTCAAAAACTCGCGGCTGTGTTTTTCGAGAAAAAAGCCGAGAAGCTTCATCAAGCCTTCGACCTCATCCTTCGGCCGGATCCAGTTTTCGGTGCTGAAGGCGTAAAGCGTCAGATATTTCACACCCGCTTTTTTCGCCGCCTTGAGCACCGCCAGAACCGACTGTGCTCCCTCTTCGTGTCCTTTGATCCTCGGCAAACCGCGCTGCTTCGCCCAGCGACCGTTGCCGTCCATGATAATGGCGACATGTTGCGGGACTTTTCCAAGGTTTGGAACTTCAGCTTTCATTAAACTATTTTTACCACCCGCTCACTACGTTCGCTAGAGATCACAGAGACACTGAGAATATTGCCCTTTTCTTCTCTGAGTCTCCGTGCCCTCTGTGGTTGAAAATTATTTTAAATCTTCAATTCGATGGTGCTTTTACGGTTCGGTCCGACAGAGAGAACACTCACCGGCACGCCGGTCAGTTTTTCGATCCAGCGGACATATTTCTGCGCCTGTTCAGGCAGTTCTTCGAAGGTGGTCGCATCGCGGGTTGAACAGTTCCAGCCCTTGAAATCTTCGTAGATCGGCGTGCAGCGCGAAAGCTTACTGATGCTGGCCGGAACCGTTTCCACGCGCTCGCCATCGCATTCATAAGCCGTGCAGACTTTAATCGTTTCAAAGCCGTCGAGCACATCCATTTTCATCAGTGCCCAGCGGTCGACACCACTGATCATAGCGGAATAGCGCGCGACCACTGCATCGAACCAGCCGCAGCGGCGCGGACGTCCGGTCGTCGCGCCGAACTCGTTGCCGACTTTTGCCAGCGCTTTGCCGTCATCGTCGAACAGCTCGGTTGGAAACGGACCTTCGCCCACGCGGGTCGTATAGGCCTTCACAATGCCGATCACCTCATCTACCTGATGCGGCGGAATACCGGCACCGGCAGAAACGCCGGCGGCGCTGGTGTTCGAAGAGGTTACGAAGGGATAGGTTCCGAAATCGACGTCGAGCATCACGCCCTGTGCACCTTCAAAAATCACGTTATTCTTCGGATCGCGCACGGCGGCATTGAGCATCGGAATCGTGTCGCAGATAAACGGCTTGAGATACTCAAACGCCACGTTGTATTTCTTCACCAGCGCGTCCGCGTCCAGCGGCGCGGCATCCAGCACGGCCAACATCGCGTTTTTCGCGGCAACGCGCTCGCGGAGCATTTCTTCAAAGTTGGCTTCCAGCACATCGCCCATGCGCAAACCGCAACGATCGGCTTTATCGCAATAGGCCGGGCCGATGCCGCGCTTGGTCGTGCCGATTTTTTTGCCGGTCGCCAGCTTCGCTTCTTTTGCGCCGTCGAGTTCCTTGTGATACTGAATCACCAGATGGGCGCGGTCGCTGACAAACATCCGCCCTCGGAAATCAATGCCGCGTTTTTCCAAATCCTGAAGTTCTTCGGTCAGACCGATCGGATCGACCACCAGACCGTTACCGATCACGCACTTCACACCGGGGCGGAGAATGCCGGACGGCGCCAGATGCAGCACATATTTCTGATCACCGATTTCGACGGTATGACCTGCATTGTTACCGCCCTGATAGCGCACAACCCAGTTCGCGTTCGCGGTCAGAACGTCAATTACTTTGCCTTTGCCTTCGTCGCCCCATTGAGCGCCAATTAAAACTGTATTCGCCATGCTTAAAACCCCTTGATAATGAGTTGGTTCCCAAAGGCGCAGAGAGTAAACGACCGCGCCGGACGGGTCAATTTCCAAAGGTTGGAAGAAATGTTTCCAACCTTTGGAATTTGGGGCATTCTTTTTTCCAATGACTGAACCTGAACGAAGTGAAAGAGGCTTTTGTATGCGAAAGCAGCAACCGCAGGGAGTGGCAAAAATACAAATCAGGACGGTTCTCGTCACCGGTTGCTCGTCCGGCATCGGGCTGGCAACAGCGCGGCTGCTAAAGGAAAAAGGCTGGCAGGTCGCGCCGACGGCTCGCAAGCCCGCCGACCTCGACATGCTCCGCGCCGAAGGATTCGATCCCGTCGCGCTCGATGTCACGGACTCCGCCTCCATCGCCGACGCCGCCAACGAGGTGTTGCGCCGCTTTAACGGACAGCTCGGCGCCGTCGTCAACAATGCCGGCTTTGGACTGACTTCTGCGATTGAAGATGCGCCGCGCGCCATGCTTCGCGACATTTTCGAGGTCAACGTTTTCGGACTGCAAGAGCTGACCAACCGCTTTATTCCGCTGTTTCGAAAACAGGGCTATGGCCGCATCGTCAACGTCAGCTCGGTACTCGGCGAACTGAGCCTGCCGTTTGCCGGAGTTTATTCGGCCTCAAAATTTGCGGTCGAGGCAATTTCGGATGCGCTGCGCCGCGAACTGTTTGATTCGGGCGTCGCGGTCTCGATCATTCAGCCGGGGCCGATCGAAACCAAGTTTTCGGAAAATCTGGCGCGCCGTACTGAGCGTTATCCGTCCAGTCCGGACTCGCCGTTCTCTTCCTCCTATAAGGAAGCTATCCAGACGCGCAAAACCGGCAAGGCCGCCCGCACC
>JAQUXG010000078.1 GCA_028692515.1 Kiritimatiellales bacterium
GTGCGCCTCGTCGATAATCGTCAGAAAATCCTTCGGGAAATAGTCGATCAGACAGGCGGGCCGGTCGCCCGCCGCGCGACCGCCGAGATGCCGGGAATAGTTCTCGATGCCGCCGCAGTAGCCGATCTCCTTCATCATTTCGATGTCGTACATCGTCCGCATCCGGATGCGCTGCGCTTCGATCAGCTTGTCGTGATCTTCAAACCACCTCACCCGCTCTTCGAGTTCGGCCTTGATACGCAGGATCGCCGGCTCAAGCTTTTCAGCCGGCATCACAAAATGCTTGGCCGGCGAAATGGTAATCCGGTCGAGATCTTCTTCGGTCGCGGCGGTCAGCGCGTCGATCCGGCGAATGCTCTCAATCTCGTCGCCGAAAAAGGCAACGCGGATACCGTGCGTTGCGTACGACGGAAAAATGTCGATCGTGTCGCCGCGCACGCGGAAGGTGCCGGGCTTCGGTTCGTAGTCATTGCGCTCGTACTGAATGAGTACGAGTTTTTCCAAAATCCCGTCGCGCCCGCAAACATCGCCGACATGGGCGGAAAGCACCATCTCGCGGTAATCTTCCGGCGAGCCGAGGCCGTAGATGCAGGAAACCGAGGCGACAATAATCACATCGTCGCGGCTGAGCAAACTGTCCGTCGCCGCCAGCCGCAGGCGTTCGATCTCTTCGTTGATCGAAGCGTCTTTCTCGATGAACGTATCGGTTTGCGGAATGTAGGCTTCCGGCTGGTAGTAGTCGTAATACGAGATGAAAAACTCAACCGCGTTATTCGGGAAAAAGCTCTTCAGTTCAGCGTAGAGCTGCGCCGCCAGCGTTTTGTTATGCGAAATCACCAGCGCAGACTTTCCCTGCTTCGCGATTACATTGGCAATCGTGAACGTCTTGCCGGAACCCGTCACTCCTTCCAGGGTTTGAAAACGCTGACCGCGCTCCAGCCCGGCGCATAACGCCTCAATCGCCACAGGCTGGTCGCCGGTCGGCTCATAATTTGAAACAAGCTGAAAAGGAGTTTTCACAGCCCGCAGATTACCCCGAACCCGGAACTTTTCCAAACCTTGGAAAAAAGAGTTTAACCACGAAAAACACGAAATACACAAAACAGAACCCTCTCCGCCTAAAATGATATCTTTCGTGTGTTTTGTGTATTTTGTGGTTCGTTTTCCGATTTTCCTCTCCGAATCTCCGTGCGCTCGGCGGTGAAATTCTTTATCAATTCCCCTCTCCTATGAATGAAAGGACGATTTTATGGCTGGTGAATATATTTACAACCTGCAGAACCTGACCAAACAGCACAATAAGAAGACGGTACTCGACGATGTGACGCTCGCCTTTTTCTTCGGCGCGAAGATCGGCGTGATCGGCGGCAACGGCTCGGGCAAATCGTCGCTTCTGCGCATTATGGCGGGCGTGGACACCGAATACATGGGTCAGGTCGATATCGCCAAACGCGCGCGCATCGGCTACCTCGCGCAGGAGCCGCAGCTCGACAATTCAAAAACCGTTCTGGGCAATGTGATGGAAGGGGTCGCCGCCTCACAGGCGATTCTCGACCGCTACGACGAAATCTGGGAATTGCTGGCAGGCGACGTCTCCGATGAGGAATCCGAAAAACTGAACGATGAAGTTTCTCTGCTACAGGACAAAATCGATACGCAGGATCTCTGGAATCTGGATAATCAGGTCGAAATGGCGATGGACTCGCTCCGCTTGCCGCCCGGCGACAGCTCGGTCGAAAAACTCTCCGGTGGTGAAAAACGCCGCGTCGCTCTCTGCCGCCTGCTGATTTCCAACCCCGATGTGCTTCTGCTCGACGAACCGACCAACCACCTCGACGCTGAATCCGTCGCGTGGCTCGAAGAATTTCTCAAGCGCTACACCGGCACGATCGTCTGTATCACCCACGACCGCTACTTCCTCAACAACGTCACCGAATGGATTCTCGAACTCGATGCCGGCCGCGCCTTCCCGTACAAGGGCAACTACGAAGCGTGGCTCTCGCAGAAGCAGGCGATGCTCGAAACGCAGAACAAGCAGGCCGCCACGCGCAGCAAACTGCTGGCGCGCGAACTCGAATGGATCCGCACCAACCCCGTCGGCCGCCGCACTAAGAGCCGCGCCCGCATCCAGAACTATGAACAGCTCGCCAAGCAGGAAATCGACACGCGCGAAGACAGCGTCGAAATCCAGATTCCTTCCGGCGAGCGTCTCGGCAACCTCGTCGTGCGCGCCGAAAACCTCACCAAAAACTACGGCGAACGCGTTATTTTTGAAGACGTCAGCTTTGACCTGCCGCCCGGCGGCATCGTCGGCATCATCGGTGCCAACGGTGCCGGGAAAACCACCCTCTTCCGCATGATCACCGGACAGGAGGAGGCGACGGATGGGAAGCTCTCGATCGGCCCGACGGTTCACATTTCTTATGTCGACCAGTCGCGCGACTCGCTCGACCCCGACAAAACCATTTACGAAGAAATCTGCCGCGGCAACGAATGGCTCGACCTCGGCGGCAAACGGATGAACGGCCGCGCCTACTGCGGCAAGTTCAACTTTAAAGGCGCTGAACAGCAGAAAAAAGTCGGCGTGCTCTCCGGCGGTGAACGCAACCGCGTTCATCTGGCCAAACTACTGCAGCGCGCAGGCAACCTGCTGCTGCTCGACGAACCGACCAACGACCTCGACGTCACCACCCTGCGCGCGCTCGAAGAAGCGCTGCTCAGCTTCGGCGGTTGCGCCGTTGTCGTCAGCCATGACCGCTGGTTCCTCGACCGCATCGCCACGCACATTCTCGCGTTTGAAGGCGACAGCAAAGTCACCTGGTTCGAAGGTAACTACGAGGCCTATCACGAACAGCGCCGCAAACTGCTCGGCGACGAAGCCGACAAACCGCACCGCATCAAATTCCGCCCCGTTTCACACAAATAGGGGAAGGAACAAAGGTATAAAGATGCAACGTTCCAAAGATTGGAAAATACTGTTTCACGTTACTTTGTGCCCTAGGCCGCAACGCCGGCGTGGTGGATACCCGGCCGACTAACCATCGTTCTGGCTTCAGCCAGAGCGCTCTCAAAGCTACCAGGCGTCTCTGGATTCCAGCAGATATAATTGGTGTCATAATCACACAATTCCGGATACCCATCGTCTATGAATATGTATTGTTGCTTTGTTTTCATGCCCCCAGTAACCCATCGCTTTATTAGATCCAGATTAGGATCAATTTAGAATTTGATTACGATTCCATCCGCGAGGGTTTCCAATGTTTGGAAAAAGGCCTGTATTCCACGAATTACGCAGCAAGCAATCCGCTAACCGCACGGTTTGGAGTTGCTTCATCCTCTAAAAATCTATTTTCTAGGAGCCCATTTTAACGAACGGACAATTGTATGAGCGATAAAGCCAAAATTATTTACACCCTCACCGATGAAGCCCCGGCGCTGGCCACCTGGTCGCTCCTTCCAATTATTTCAGCATTCACCGATGCGGCCGGTGTAGTTGTTGAACCGCGCGACATTTCGCTGGCCGGACGTATTCTCGCCGCCTTCCCCGACGTACTGACCGAAGAACAGCGCGTTTCCGACGCACTCGCCGAACTGGGCGCACTGACCCTGCAACCCGACGCCAACATTATTAAACTGCCGAACATCAGCGCCTCGGTACCGCAGATGAACGCCTGCATCGCCGAGTTGCAAGCCAAAGGCTTTAAACTGCCGGACTATCCGGAAGTCGCAAAAACCGAAGCTGAAAAATCCGCCAAGGCTCGCTACGACAAAATCAAAGGCAGCGCGGTCAATCCGGTGCTGCGCGAAGGCAACTCCGACCGCCGCGCCGCCACCGCCGTCAAGCAGTACGCCAAAACCAATCCGCACCGCATGGGCGCGTGGTCGGCTGACTCAAAATCGCATGTCTCCAGCATGGCCGCTGATGATTTCTACGGAAACGAAAAGTCGGTCACGGTGCCGGAAGATACGACGGTAAAGATTGAACTCATTGCCGAAGACGGCAACGCAATCGTTCTAAAAGACGGCTTGAAACTGAAAGCGGAAGAAATCCTCGACGGCACCTTTATGAGCGCCAAAGCGCTGGAAACCTTCCTCGCCGAACAGATCGTCGCGACCAAAACGGAAGGCACCCTCTTTTCGCTGCACATGAAAGCGACGATGATGAAGATCTCCGATCCGATCATCTTCGGTCACGCCGTAAAAGTTTTCTTCAAACCGGTTTTTGAAAAACATGCCGACACGTTCAAAGCGCTGGGCGTCGATGTCAAAAACGGATTCGGCGATCTAATCGCCAAAATCAAAACACTGCCCGCCGAAAAACAGGCGGAAATCGAAGCCGACATCGCGACGGTTTATGAATCTGCTCCGGACATCGCCATGGTCGATTCCGACAAAGGCATCACCAACCTGCACGTTCCGAGCGACGTCATCGTCGACGCCTCCATGCCCGCGGCCATCCGCGCCTCCGGCCAGATGTGGAACCAAGCGGGACAACAGCAGGACACCAACTTTATTATTCCTGACCGCTGCTACGCCGGCATCTACGCCGAAACCATCGACTTCTGCAAAAAGAACGGCGCGTTCGATCCCCGCACCATGGGCACCGTCCCGAACGTCGGACTCATGGCGCAGCAAGCCGAAGAATACGGCTCGCACGATAAAACCTTCGAAATTCCAATCTCTGGAACCGTCCGCGTCACCGATGCTTGCGGCAACGTACTGATGGAGCATGCCGTAGAAAAAGGCGACATCTGGCGGGCCTGTCAGGCCAAAGACGCGCCGATCCGCGACTGGGTCAAACTCGCCGTCAGCCGCGCCCGCGCCACCGGCATGCCCACCGTCTTCTGGCTTGACGAAAAACGCGCCCACGATGCGCAGATCATCGCCAAAGTGGAAACCTATCTTCCACAGTACGACACCGAAGGTCTCGAAATTCTGCTCATGGCACCGGAAGAAGCGACCCGCTACACGCTGGCACGCTGCAAAGAAGGCAAGGACACCATCTCCGTCACCGGCAACGTCCTGCGCGACTACCTCACCGACCTTTTCCCCATTCTCGAACTCGGCACCAGCGCAAAGATGCTTTCCATTGTTCCGCTCATGAACGGCGGCGGCCTCTTCGAAACCGGCGCCGGCGGCTCCGCCCCGAAACACGTTCAGCAGTTCCTGAAAGAAAATCACCTGCGCTGGGATTCGCTCGGCGAATTCCTCGCGCTCGGCGTGTCACTCGAACACCTCGCCACCGTCTTTAAAAACGACAAAGCGCAGGTACTCGCCGACACGCTCGACGCGGCCAACACCAAGTTCCTCGCCGAGAACAAATCTCCGTCGCGCAAATGCGGCGAGCTCGACAACCGCGGAAGCCACTTTTACCTCGCGCTCTACTGGGCCGAAGCGCTCGCCGCACAGGACAATGATGCTGACCTCAAAACCCGCTTCACCCCGCTCGCTAAAGCGCTCGCTGAAAACGAAGCAAAAATCGTTACAGAACTGAATGCAGTTCAGGGCAAGTCCATCGACATCGGCGGCTACTACCGCCCGGATGAGAAATTGGTCTCCGCCGCCATGCGCCCGAGTGAGACGTTCAATACAGCGCTGGCCGCGTTATAAGCGGGAATTATTCACCGCGAAAGATCGCATAGAACGCAAACAGCCTTCGCCAAGGCTTCGGCGGTCAAGAAGGTGGAGCGGGCGCTCCGCGCACGCTTAAACGCGCTCGGAAATCGCGTTCCACCAAAGAGGTTTCCAATGCTTGGAAAATGTGGAAGCGGCTTCCAGCCGCTGGCCAGAGGCAGGATGCCTCTTCCACCTTAAAATCTTTACCGCCGCCGCGCTTGCCGCACGGCCCACCAACCTGCTAAAAACTCCCTAAGTTCGGGGCGTTAGGGAACCATAGCCTTTTTCATTGAAACAAGCAGGAGCTTATTCCATGGCAAAACCACGTGTCTTCGTTAGTTCAACGTATTACGATTTAAAACATGTGAGATCATCCCTTGATCTTTTTATTGAGTCCCTTGGTTTTGAGCCGGTGCTTTCTGAAAAAGGAAATATTGCCTATACGCCTGATACGCCCCTTGATGATTCCTGCTATCGTGAAGCAGCAACAGCCGACATCTTTGTTATTATAATTGGCGGTAGATATGGCACAGAAGCCAGTAGTAAACGGAAAACTCCAAATCGCACATTTTTTGATCGTTACGAAAGCATTACCAAGAAAGAGTACGAGAGCGCTCTTGATCGGGATATTCCTGTTTATGTCCTCGTTGAAAGTAATGTTTATTCGGAGTATCAGACATATTTACGAAATAAAGATAATCAGAACATAACATATGCTCATGTTGATTCGGTAAATGTGTTTAGACTCATCGAAGAAATTCTCTCTAAACCAAGAAATAACCCAACCCATACCTTTGAGCGATTTGCCGAAATCGAATCATGGCTTCGTGATCAATGGGCAGGATTCTTCCGAGAACTTCTACAAAAGCAATCACAGCAGCAGCAACTGTCTACACTTGGAGCCCAGGTATCGGAGCTAAAAGCAGTTAACGAAACCCTTCGAAAATATCTTGAAGCTGTTATGACCGGGATAACCCCAGACGACTCAAATCGTTTGATTGAGTCTGAACAGCGTCGATTACATGAACTGGAACGAAATGAACGCATTAAAGAAAATCGTTGGTGCAGACATGTGACGAGAAGAACTGACGTCTCATTCGACACGTTCATCGCTGCCATGCGCGAAGCAACATCCTTCTTAGACTTCACCAAGCGAATTGCGGGAAAAGAAACCGCTGATAATAGACAAAGCCTTCTCTTTCATATTCTGCAAAGCAATGAAAGCGCTCGCCGCGATTTTAATGATGTAAGAAAGTTACTGGAATTAAAGCCCCTCAGACTCCGTAAATCAGAGGTGCCATCGACTGAAGAGCCGGGGTCAGTCCCGTAATCTAGTAATTTTCCAATCCTTGGAACTTTTGGTCTCAATTTTTCCAATGTTTGTAAAAAGAAAAAGGCCGGCGCGGTTTTCCGGCTCCGGCTTGATTTTTGCGTTCTGTGCGATCCTTCGCGGCTAATCCGCTTTCTGCGCTTCGAGAAGCTCAGCGATCCCTTTCTCGGCGAGTTCCATCATTTGGGCCATCTGTTCTTTGGTGAAGGGTTCTTCTTCGGCGGTGCCCTGCACTTCGACGAGTTTGCCGGAGGCGGTCATGACGACGTTCATGTCGACTTCGGCTTTGGAATCTTCAACGTAGCAAAGGTCGA
>JAQUXG010000079.1 GCA_028692515.1 Kiritimatiellales bacterium
AAACGCAATATTAAACCGGCTTCGACTTGCGTTTAATGGAACTTTTCAAGTAGAGTCCGGCACCGTGAACGACACATTGATCATCATTCCGACCTATAACGAGTGCGAAAACGCTCGCACGATTGCACAGGCCGTCTTTGCGGCGGCGGATGATGTGGATATTCTTTTTGTGGATGACAACTCCCCCGACGGCACCGGAGCCATCGCCGATGAGATGGCCGCTGTCGATTCGCGCGTGAAAGTCCTGCATCGCTCGGCAAAAAACGGTTTGGGCCGCGCCTACATCGCCGGTTTTCAGTGGGCTCTGGAGCGGAGTTACCAGTTTATTTTTGAGATGGATGCCGATTTTTCTCATAACCCGGCGGACATTCCGCGCATGCGTCTTGCTACGAAAGATGCGGGACTGGTGATCGGGTCGCGGTATATCAATGGCGTTCGCGTTATCAACTGGCCGTTGCGCCGCTTGATTCTGAGCCGCGGAGCAGGCCTCTATGTGAAACTGATCACCGGCATGCCGTTTACAGATCCGACCGGCGGCTTCAAGTGCTTCCGCCGGTGTGTGCTGGAGGCAATCTGTCTGGATAAAATTGTTTCAAACGGCTACTCGTTCCAGATTGAGATGACTCATACAGCCCGGCGCATCGGATGCCGGATCATCGAGGTACCGATTGTTTTTGAAGAGCGCCACAACGGGATCTCCAAGATGTCGAAGAAGATCATTTTCGAGGCGCTTTGGATCGTTTGGAAGCTTCTGTTTCGCTCCGGGTTTCACCGGGCGAACCCTTGTCCTGTCACACCGGCGGCTGACAGATATAAATGCTGTCAGCAGCAGTAGGCGGGGATCAAAAGAATGGTGCTCGAGCGGGGACTCGAACCCCGAAGGCCTTGCGGCCACCAGCACCTCAAGCTGGCGTGTCTACCAATTTCACCACCCGAGCACAGGAATGAAGGTGCAGAACATAACGATTCACCCCCCAGGGGGCAAGCGGATATTTGCCACTCCTTGCAGTTATTGCTTTTGAGGTTCAAAAGCCCGTTTCGCTACGCTCGAATCCAATATTTGGAAGAACACCGTATTTTGGTCTTTACTGGATAATCTGAGCACCCGCCGACGGGGTCACAGCGAGAATTTCCGGAACAATTCCCCGCGCCTTGCAGAGCGCAGTGATTTTTTCCGAAATCGTCTGCGCCTGATCCGCACGAACCATCACAATTGCACTTCCTCCGAACCCTCCGCCGGAGAGACGCGCGCCGGGCGCACCCGCTTCGCGGGCGGCTTCGACGACGATATCCAGTTCCGGACAGGAATTTTCAAAATTTTCAATCGAGCTTTGGTGTGATTGGAAAAGAAGCGCGCCGAACGCGGTCAAATCGCCCTGACGAATCAGTTCCACGCCGCGCTCAACCCGGTCGATTTCGCCGACGATGTGCGCCGCGCGTTTCGCCGCGCCCGCCGCGATACGGCTTCGATGAGTTTCAAATTCTTCCGGCGAGACATCGCGCAGGGCGGTGACCGGATGGGGCAGCAACTCTGCCAGCTGCGCGGCGGCCTGTTCACAGCGTTCGCGCCGCTCATTGTACGGCGAGTCCGCCAGACTGTGTTTGACATGCGGGTTAACGACGAGAAATTCAATATCCGCCGGAAGTTGCACCGGAGAAACTTCCAAGGTTCGGAAATCGGAATGGATCAGCCCGTGATCGCGGCCGAACAGGCTGGAAAACTGGTCGAGCAGTCCACAATTGGTTCCGGCAAATAGATGTTCCGCCCGGCGGCAGAGGCGGGCGATCTCTTTTTGATCGATGGTTGCATCGAGGATTTTCAGCACGGCGGTTG
Organism: Kiritimatiellales bacterium; assembly: GCA_028692515.1. GTDB lineage: Bacteria > Verrucomicrobiota > Kiritimatiellia > Kiritimatiellales > Tichowtungiaceae > Tichowtungia. The sequence goes on from JAQUXG010000079.1 coordinate 1,835, forward strand.
CGGCGGCCACTTCAAGCGCCGCCGAGCTGGAAAGCCCGGCACCCATCGGAATCGAGCCGAGAAAGGTACAATCCAGACCGTCGATTTTTTCGCCGAGATGCTCCTGAATAAAATGAAAGACTCCTTTGATATAGTTGGCCCAGCTGAAGCCGGGAACTTTTTCCATGTTGGCCGTGTCGAAGGCGGCAATCTGGTTGACATCAACCGCCAGCAGATGGATTCCGGGCCGGCTGGATCGCGAAATGCAGAAACAGTGGCCGAGGTTGATCGCAGCGGAAAGAACTGTGCCGTCGTTATAGTCGGTGTGGTTCCCCAGCACTTCGATGCGGCCGGGCGCCCAGGCGGCGGCTTCCGGTTCTTTTCCGAAATTCTCTATGTGGGCGGTAACGGTAGTTTGGATAACCTTTTCTTTATTCATTGCGGGTTACCTTACTTTTTGGGCTCGTGGTGCACCATAGGATAAAAACGCAAAGGAATGGACTTTTTCGTCAAAATAAGCTTTTTTATTCAAATGCTAACGCCGCTGAACCATACGATCAGTCAAAAAGTGGCCGAAATTTTTGATCTGTATACCGCATTGCATGGAACGCGCGTTTCGCTGTTCGGGTCGGATAAACGACTGCTGTATCCGGACGATTCCGGCCGGTCGAACTGCGCCTATTGCCGGATGCTCCGTGAGGAGCTGGGGCTGGATGCCAAATGCCGCGCGCTCGACCAGGCCATGATGGCGGCGGCGTTGCAGAAAAAAGAGATGATCTCCTATACCTGCCATGGCGGGATGCGTGAGGCCGTGGCACCACTGTTTTCCGAAGGACAGCTGGCTGGCTTTGTGATGATCGGGCAGTTCCGTAGCAGCGAGGCTCCGGTACAATCTCCGTATGCCGTTCGCTGGGAAAAAGAGAAGGGGAGTGCCGCGTTGCAGGCGGCGTTCTCGCGCAGCACGGTTTTGCCGGAGGATAAAATTGAAATTCTGCTGGCCATGTTCAGCCAGCTGCTCGATCTGATTATCCGCGGGAAGCTGATTCATCATAAAGATTACGACTTGATCGCTCCGGTCAAGGAGCAGATTCGGCTGCATCCGGCAGAAGCGCTAAATCTTAATGACGCCGCGCGGATGAGCGGGCGGAGCCCGTCAACGGTGACACGTCTGTTTAAAAAAATCACCGGAACCGGCTTTAAGCAGTATCAACTGACCTGCCGGCTTCAGCTGGCGGCCGAACAGCTGAAGGTCGTACCGAACCGTCCGGTTGCGGAAATTGCCGCTGAGGCCGGCTTTGATGATCCGTTTTATTTTTCAAGAGTGTTTCATAAACATATGGGGTGCTCGCCCAGCGATTACCGCGTTGCCGATGAGGGTGACAGGCGCTGATAAAATGATGCCAGCTTGACGAGTAAAAAAAACAGAAGGATCGGAATGAATCATATAAAGCTTTGGGAAATACCGGAAGTGACCAGCATAAACCGGGTGCGGCCGCGCGCAACGCTCTATCCTTTTCAGACCTTGGAAAATGCAATCACACTGGATCGCGAAAAGACGCCGTGGTTCAAGAATTTTTCTAACCCGTGGAAATTTAAACTGATCGAACGGCCGGAAGCTGACGAAAGTTTCCAAACATTGGAAAAAGAAAGCCCGGACTGGAGAATCATGCCGGTTCCTTCCAACTGGACGCTTCAAGGCGTCGGCGACTGGCCGATTTATACCAATGTCAGAATGCCGATTGACACCGTGCCTCCCCATGTGCCGGATCAGAATCCGACGGGTCTTTACCGCACAACTTTTACGCTGAATGCGGATTGGGCCGCGCGCCGCACGGTAATCCATTTCGGCGGTGTCGATAGCGCCTTCTTTGTCTATTGCAACGGCAAAGAGATTGGGTTCAGTAAAGACAGCCGTACGCCTGCCGAATTTGATCTGACATCTTTTGTGCATGAAGGCGAAAACCGGCTGGCGGTGAAAGTCATTCGCTGGTCCGACGGCTCTTTCATTGAAGATCAGGATCACTGGTGGATGGCCGGCATCCACCGCGAGGTCTATCTGACGAGCACGGCATATGAGTATATCCAGGATGTTTTTGCCAGGCCGGTGCTGGATGAATCGTGTGAAAACGCCGAACTGAAAGTGGACGTGCGAATTGAATCCCGCCTGAAACGGATGGACGAATTTACAGTACGGATTCGTCTCTTTGAACCTTCCGGAAAAGAGGTTCTTCTGGCCGGGGCTTCAAAGAAGGCCCGCCTGAATCCGGTTCATCATACAGAAGGCGGCCGTGCGGATCTGGATCACAATCTTCGGTTTACATTTGATGTCGAAAGACCGCATCAATGGAACTCGGAAACTCCGCACCTCTATACGCTGGTTGTGACGCTCGAAAGTTCTGCCGGAGAAACGCTTGAAACAACCGCTACACGCATCGGATTTCGTCGCTTTGAAGTCAAAAACCGCCAGTTACTGATCAACGGCAAACCGGTTTTGATCAAAGGTGTTAACCGTCACGAACACGACCAGTTGCAGGGAAAGGTTGTCTCCCGCGAGACCATGCTTAAAGACATTCTCCTGCTCAAGCAGTTTAATTTCAATGCCGTTCGGACATCGCACTATCCAAACGACCCGCAATGGTACGACCTGTGCGACGAATACGGCCTGTATGTAATGGACGAGGCAAACATTGAGGCCCATGATTTTTACGATCAGCTCTGTCGCGAACCCCGCTATGCCGCTGCGTTTCTCGATCGCATTCAGCGCATGGTCTTGAGGGATAAGAACCATGCCTGCATCTTTGCGTGGTCCCTTGGCAACGAAACCGGTTACGGGCCGAATCAGGATGCCTGTGCCGGCTGGATCCGACGCTATGATCCGACCCGCCTGCTTCATTGTGAAGGGATTTGTCATTTAGAATTCGGCCAGCAGTCCACCAACCTTTTAGCTGGTCACGGAATGCTTGCATCCGACTTCTGGTCGCCGATGTATCCCACCCTCGAAAGCATCAACCGGTTTTCTGCAGAAGTGGATGACTCGCGCCCTTTTATTCCCTGTGAATATTCCCACGCGATGGGGAATTCCAACGGATCTCTCAAGGACTACTTCGAGCTTTTCGAAACACGGCCCGGTGTACAGGGCGGTTTTATCTGGGAGTGGGTTGATCACGGCCTGCTGTTGCACCGTAAAAAACGGATGTACTCGGCGGAATGGGCACTGGATGTAAATGAGTCCTCCGCAGCGGCCGACTGCCATAAACCCGGCGGCGAATGGTTTTGGGGCATTGGCGGTGACTTTGGTGAAAAGAATCATGATTTTAACTTTTGCGCGGACGGGATGGTCTGGCCGGATCGCACGCCGCACCCTGCCATGTTTGAATTTAAAAAACTGGCGCAGCCTGTCGGTGTGGAGTGGCTGAAAAACGGCATGCTGCAGATCACAAATAAGCGCGACTTTACAGATCTCAGTGACCTTGCCGGTCGCTGGGAACTTCTGGCCGACGGTGTTGTTGTTGAAACCGGTCGGCTACCTGTTCTTAAAACCGGGCCGGGTCGGCGCGAAAAGATTCCGATTGTGCTCCCGGTGATTGAAAATAAAACGGTGCATCTGAACGTTATTTTTCAAGCGGGAGAAACCTGTTCCGCTGTAAGCGGTAAAACACCATGGTGCGATGCAGAGCATGAGATCGCCCGGGAGCAGTTTGAATTACAAACGGTTAATCCGCAAAAGATCGAATCCCTGCCGCTAGAGGTCTTCATTGAAAACGATACGGTTTCTGTTCTGTTGAACGGTGTGGCGATTCTGACCGGTCTGGAACTGAATCTGTGGCGTGCCTGTACGGATAACGATGGGATTCGCGGCTGGAACGGACAGGAGGGAAAACCGATGGGGCAGTGGCTGGCCGCAGGGTTCCAAACGTTGGAATGCAGATCCTGCGAAGTCAAAAAAGAGCAGGCCGAGGTTTCTGTAAAACGGGTCTATATCGGGGCCGACCCGACCAAAGAAATTACACTGAACCAGCGGTTTCTTTCCGGGGCATCCGGACTCTATATTGAAAACGAATTTAGTTTTCCAGAAGGACTTCCGAGTCTCCCCCGGATTGGTCTTAAAGCAATTCTTCCTTCCGGGTTTGAAGAGCTGGAATGGTTCGGTCACGGGCCGCACGAAAGCTATATCGATCGCGTTGCTGGCGCGCCGGTCGGGCGTTATGCGTCAACCGTGACAGAACAATATGTTCCATACATCATGCCGCAGGAGCACGGAAACCATGTTGATACGCGCTGGATGAGTCTGAGTAACACGGAAACGCTATTGCGTTTCACCGGAAAGCCGGGTTTCGGGTTTTCTGTGTCCCACTTGACGGCCGACGACCTGTTCGGTGTTATTCATACCGACCAGCTCAAACCTCGTCCGGAAACATACCTGACGATCGATTTGCGCCAGCGCGGACTTGGCTCAGGTTCATGCGGCCCGCAGACCCGACCCGAGTATTGTATTGAGCCGGGCTTTTACCGTTTTGATTTTTTTATTAGCGCAACCGAGAAAGCGGAGATCTTGTGACCATATCAAAAATGAGTTTTGGGAAAAATCAGTTCGGCGAGGACGTGGAGCTGTTTACGCTAACGAACCAAAACGGGCTGCGGGTTCGCATCATGAATCATGGCGGTACGATTCTTTCTCTGGAAACGCCCGATCGAAACGGACGTCTTGCTGACATCGTACTCGGCCGCGATACCGCAGAGGAATATGTCTATAAAGCGAACGACCCGTATTTCGGCGCGACCGTGGGTCGCTTTGCCAACCGGATCAAAGGCGGAAAATTCACGCTCGACGGCAAGGAGTATACTCTCGCGAAGAAAAAAGGACCGAACACCCTGCATGGCGGACTGCGCGGATTCGACAAACGCATCTGGGATACAGAAATCCTCGCAGAGCAGAACGCCATCCGTATGATTTACGTCAGCGCCGACGGCGAAGAAGGCTTCCCCGGCGAAGTCAAAACCGTCCTGACCTATACGCTCACCGATGACAACCAGCTCCAAATCGACTACGTCGCTGAAAGCACGAAAGCGACGCCGTACAACATCACCAACCACAGCTATTTCAATCTGGCCGGCCACGACAGCGGATATCACGGCGCTCAAATCGTAACCATCAACGCTGACACCTTTCTGCCAACGGATAACGTATCGATCCCGACCGGCGAAGAAAATCCGGTCGCCGGAACCCCGCTTGATTTCCGTACGCCGCACGCCATCGGCGGGCGCATTAATGCCGACCACGAACAGATCCGTTTTGGCAACGTGGATGACCACAACTTCTGCCTTAATAAAAAAGAAGAGGGAGAGCTGAGTCTTGCCGCCCGCGCGGAAGATCCGGTCAGCGGCCGCATTCTGGAAGTCTGGACCACCGAACCGGGCGTGCAGTTTTATA
>JAQUXG010000080.1:0-1996 GCA_028692515.1 Kiritimatiellales bacterium
CGCAGTTCATCATTTTCGATAATGTGAAGCAGCGCATCGACCGGCTCCATGCCGAGTTGTTTCGCGGCGTCATCCACTTTCATGCCCTTCAGCGCGTGCAACGCCGGATTCTCTACCGAACCGATCATTACCGTGCTGAAGCCGAACTCGTCGCGTCCTTCAAGCACTTCGTTGCGAATACGTTTTCTCGTTTCCGGATTGCGCAAACGGGAGAGCACCGCCTCTTTGCCGTCATAAAGCGCCCAGTCCGGCAGAATAATGTCGAGGTCGGTTTGTGCGGCAGTGTACGGATAACGGTCGGCCGCGACCTCGAGACCTTCGGCAATCGCCGCTTCAATTTTAGCCAGCGCGGCATCAATCTTATGCCAGTTCGCCTGTCCGGAGGTTTTCAGATGTGAAATCTGCACTCGCGCGCCGGAGCGGCGGCCGATATCTAACGCCTCGTCGATGGCTTCCAGTAGCTGTTTGCCTTCGCTGCGCATATGCGAGGTGTAGATTGTATTTTTCGCCGCGCAGACTTTGGAAAGCTCGACCACTTCCTCGCGCGGCACCGCCGAAGCAGGCGGATAAATCAGTCCGGTGCTCATGCCGCATCCGCCTTCGTCGAGCGCCTGTTCCAGCGCGCGGCACATTTTCTTCAGTTCGTCGGGCGTCGCGCCGCGCGGCTCATAACCGCAGACGCCGCGATGCAGCGTATTGTGGCCGATCAACAGGGCTTCATTCACAGCGGGCTTTACCTGCTCAAAAAGTTTCCGATATTCGGAAACGGTGCGCCACGTTCCGGGGAAAGGTTTATCCTGCCAGTCGGACGGAAGCTTCGCGTCGCCGAGCCTCGGCGCAACCGACGCTCCGCAGTTGCCGCACACTTCGGTTGTGACGCCCTGAAACACTTTGCTCGACGCGCGCGGTTCAATCAGCAGGTAGGCATCCGAGTGGGAGTGAACATCGATAAATCCGGGGCAGACGTACTGTCCGCTCGCATCAATGGTATGCCGGGCTTCGGCCTTTGACAGATCGCCGGCCGCGGCAATGGTTTCGCCGCAGATTCCAATGTCGGCGCGAACCGCCTCTGCACCCGTTCCGTCCAGCACACTTCCGTTACGAATCAGCAGGTCAAATTTCATACGGGTATAGTACCCGCTGATTTTCACGAATCGATACAGATTTTGTTCGTAATCCCGTAATGAGTTGAAAAATCTGCGTGTCTTTACGACCGAAATTTCCAATGCTTGGAAAAATTCAGCTAAAAAGTTCCAATGTTTGGAAAACAGGCGAGGAAGTAATTTTATGAAAACACAGAAAACGACGGTGGGGACGATTAACGAGGAAGTGCTGGCGTTTACCGCTGGACGCGATGTGGAGTTGGATGTGAATCTAATCCAGGCCGACTGTATCGGAACCGCCGCGCATGTGACCATGCTGTCTAAAATGAAGCCCGCCATCATTACCGCCGCTGAACGCAAGAAGGTGATTGCCGGACTTAACGAAATTCTTGCTCTGGCTGACGCTGGTAAATTTAAAATCCGTCTCGCCGATCAGGATGTCCACCTAGCGGTCGAGCGGACTTTGACGGAAAAACTGGGAGATCTCGGCAAGAAAATTCATACCTGCCGCAGCCGGAACGATCAGGTGGCGGTTGATCTGCGCCTCTACGCCCGCGAACAGATTCTCGGAACGCTCGACGAAGCCGCTGTGCTGGTTTCCGCACTGCTGGCCTTCGCGAAGAAAAACGAAAAAGTTCCAATGGTTGGAAGAACCCATATGCAACCGGGCATGCCGTCGTCCGTTGGGCTTTGGGCCGCTGCGCACGCGGAGAGTCTGCTCGACGATTGCGCCATGCTGGTGAACGCCTTTGAGTTGAATGATCAGTGTCCGCTCGGCTCTGCCGCCAGTTACGGCGTACCGTTAGAGATCGACCGCGAACTGACCGCCGACCTGCTCGGCTTCAGTCGTCCGACGCACACCGTGCTTTACGCCAATAACGGGCGCGGAAAAC
>JAQUXG010000080.1:2096-7221 GCA_028692515.1 Kiritimatiellales bacterium
TGTCCGCTCGGCTCTGCCGCCAGTTACGGCGTACCGTTAGAGATCGACCGCGAACTGACCGCCGACCTGCTCGGCTTCAGTCGTCCGACGCACACCGTGCTTTACGCCAATAACGGGCGCGGAAAACTCGAATCGATTGTGCTCGGCGCGATGAGTCAGGTCATGCTGTCGCTCTCGCGCATGGCGCAGGATCTGATGCTCTTTACCATGCCGGAGTTCGGCTATTTCACGCTTCCGGATGAGCTGACAACCGGCAGCAGCATTATGCCGCAGAAGAAAAATCCGGATGTCATCGAACTGGTGCGCGCCCGCGCGACGCGGGTGAAGGCCTGCGAAATCGCCGTATACGACCTGATCAAGGGATCGGCGGGCGGCTACAACCGCGATCTGCAGGATGCCAAAGAACCATTCATGGAAGGCATTTCTATGACCCGCGCCTGCCTGCGCGTGCTTTCCCCGTTTGTTCAGGCGATCCGGGTGAATAAAGAAAAACTGCTGGCCGGTTTTACGCCGGATGTTTTCGCGACCGATCGCGCGCTCGAACTGGTTGGGCAGGGGATGCCGTTCCGCGATGCGTATCACTACGTTAAAGAAAATCTCGGTGAGCTGTCCAACATGGATCCGATCAAAGCGATCATGCAGAAGACACATCTCGGCGCACCGCTTGGCATCGACTGGGAGCTTCTAAAAGACCGTGCCAAAGCCGTCGTCGAAACGGTTCGTGAAGAGCGCAAAACCATTAATGCAGCCATCAAAAAACTGATGGCGTCCACATAGCCGGCTACTGCCCGGATAAAACCTGTTCGATGATTCCCTGAACCCTGTGGTTGTGGTTCGGGGTGAGATCGCTCGGGATAAACTCACGGCCAATAGCCATGGCAACCTGTCGCCGGGCGCAGAGCGCTGGATTGTTGAGGCAATAAACTTCTTTTAGAGCGGTGCCGGCTTTTGAATCCAGTTTGTTGAAAAACAAACATCCTTCTATAAGTTCGCATTTCATATCCCGCCCCTTTCCGAGGGCAGGCTATTCCCTGAGAGAGGGTGCCGCAATCTCAAAAACCGCAAAGTTTCCAAACATTGGAAAGTCGCTTTTTTTGGGCGTGCATAGCGGAGAAGCATGGTCGAGCCGTCGCTTCTTAAAGACCCGCAGGTGCGCGAAGGATTATCGATGAATCGCATATAAACCGGGTGGGTTTTTAGTTTTTCCAAAAACCGCGCCTCGGGGCTTTAATTCTGTGGATGGATTGTCTAATTTACGAGCCTTCCAGGGGGAAAGCCATGAGCATGAAAAAGATAGCCATTTATGACACAACGTTGCGCGACGGTGCACAGGCGGAGGGAGTCTCCTTTTCTGCAGTTGCCAAAGTACAGGTCGCCAAACGTCTCGATGAGTTCGGCATTGCCTACATTGAGGGCGGGTTTGCCGCGTCCAATCCGAAGGACATGGAGTTTTTCAGCCTGATCAAAAAGGAAACGCTCAAGACCGCCAGGATTGCGGCCTTCGGGTCGACTCGTCGCGCAAACGTGAAGCCGGAAGAGGATAAAGGGCTCGCCGCATTGCTGGAGGCCGATACGCCCGTTTGCACCATTTTCGGCAAAAGCTGGTTGCTGCATGTCATCGAGGTTCTTCAGACGACGGCAGAAGAAAATCTGGCCATGATCGCCGATAGCATCCGCTTCCTGAAAGCGCACGGCAAAGAGGTCATCTACGATGCCGAACATTTTTTTGACGGCTACAAAGACAGTCCGGAATACGCCATGGCGGCGCTGAAAGCCGCCGCGGATGCCGGAGCCGATTGTCTGGTTCTGTGCGAAACAAACGGCGGAGCTCTTCCGCACGAAGTGGCGCAGATCACGGCAACCGTTAAAGCTGCGTTCAACACGCCGGTCGGTATACACACCCATAATGACGGCGAGCTCGGCGTAGCCAATGCGCTGGCGGCGGTTGGTGTTGGTGCGGTTCATGTGCAAGGCACCATCAACGGGATTGGCGAGCGGGTCGGCAATTGCAATCTGGCTTCAGTCGTTCCCAATCTGATGCTCAAGATGGGATATTCCTGTCTGCCGAAGGCCGAAAACCTCAAGCAGCTGCGTGCACTTGCGCAGTTTGTGTATGAGCAGGCCAATATGCGCGCCTACACCAAGCAGCCGTTTGTCGGCGACAGCGCCTTCGCCCACAAAGCGGGGATGCATGTCGACGGCGTTCGCAAGGTATCGCGCAGCTTCGAACATATTCCGCCGGAATCGGTCGGCAACAGCCGTCGCATTCTGATCTCCGAACTTTCAGGTGCCAGCAATGTCTTCCTGAAAGCCATCGAAATGGGGCTGGAGCTCGACCGCAAATCGCCCGAAGTGCGCGAGGTGCTCAAGCAACTTGAGCAGATGGAAAAGGACGGATACGAATACGAGGCAGCCGATGCATCCTTCCAGATGCTGATCAAGAAGGTGCTCAAGAAGCATCAGTCCTTTTTTGAGCTCAAGAATTTCAGCGTCACGGTAGACAAGCAGGGCACAGCGTCCGGCTGTCGCTCCGAAGCGAACGTGAAGTTGTGTGTAAACGGCGAATGTGTGTCGGCGAACGGCGAGGGTGACGGCCCGGTTGATGCGCTGAATCAGGCGCTGCGTGCCGCGCTGGTCAAATTCTATCCGACCATCGCCAGCGTGACGCTAGTTGACTATTCCGTGCGCATTCTCGATCCCGAAGAGGCGACGGCGGCCAAAACCCGAGTGCTGATTGAGTCGAGTGACGGTGAGCAAACGTGGGGAACGGTCGGCGTTTCGGAAAACATCATCGAAGCCTCGTGGGAAGCGCTGGTGGACAGCGTGGAATACAAGCTCTTCCTCGAAGAGGAAAAAGCGAAGAAATAAGGCTTTTGCGCGGCGGCATTTCCCGTACTCTTTGCCGGATGAAATTTGACTATCAAAAACTGGCACAGGACGGCTCTGCCCGCAGGGGAAAAATCACCACGGCACACGGGGAGATCGACACTCCCGCCTTCATGCCGGTCGGTACGGCCGCCACCGTCAAAGGAATGAGACCTGAACAGGTGGCCGATACCGGCGCGCAGATTTTGCTCGGCAACACCTATCACTTGATGCTCCGCCCCGGTGCCGAGCGCGTCGCCGCGCTCGGCGGGCTGCACAAATTCATGAACTGGGACAAACCGATCCTGACCGACTCCGGCGGATTTCAGGTCATGTCTCTTTCCAAACTTCGGAAAATCACCGAAAAAGGGGTCACATTCCAATCGCACATTGACGGAAGCCGCCACGAACTCTCGCCGGAACGCTCGATTGAAATTCAGAACCTGCTGGATGCCGACATCACCATGTCGTTCGACGAATGCACTCCGTTTCCCTCCGACGAAAAAACCGCCGCCGAGTCGATGCGGCTTTCCATGCGCTGGGCCAAACGGTCGCGCGATGCTTTTATAAAACGCGACGGCTACGGCATCTTCGGTATCGTCCAGGGCAGCATCTATCCCGATCTGCGCGCCGAATCCGCCGATGCGCTCAGGCAGATCGGATTCGACGGCTACGCCATCGGCGGCCTCGCGGTGGGAGAGGGACAGGAACTGATGTTCCAAACCTTGGAAACCGTCATCCCGCATCTGCCCGAAGACAAGCCGCGCTACCTCATGGGCGTCGGCAAGCCGGCCGACATTGTCGGGGCGGTGCTGCGCGGCGTTGACATGTTCGATTGCGTACTGCCGACCCGCTCCGGCCGCACGGCACAGGCCTTTACGCGACGCGGCACGCTCAACTTCATGAACGCCCGCCACGCGGACGATCCGCGGCCGCTGGATGCCGAGTGCACCTGCTACACCTGCCGGAACTATTCGCGTGCCTACATCAACCATCTGCTCAAATGCGACGAAATGCTCGGCCCGATGCTGCTGACTCAGCACAATCTGCATTACTATCAGGAACTCATGGCCGGCCTGCGCGGTGCGATTGAGGCTGGCAGATTAAACGATTTTGCGCTCGAATTTCACAACCAGTATTTAACGGGCGATATTGAGGAGCTATGAATTAATGCGTAACAAGTAATACGTAATTGGGAATTTTTCTTAATTACGCATCACGCATTACGAATTACGATTTATGAAAAACCCTGAACTCGAAACTTCGAACTCCAAACTGCTCCTCCACACCTGTTGCGCGCCGTGTGCGGCGCCGTCGGCGGAACGTCTGGTGCTCGAAGGGCGCGAGGTAATTCTCTATTTCAGTAACTTCAACATTCATCCCGAAGCGGAGTATCTGAAACGCCTCGAAACAGCCCGCAAACTGGCGCAGAAGATGAACCTGGTCATTGAAGAAGATCAGTACGATCACGCCGAATGGCTGGCGCACATCCACGGTTTGGAAAACGAGCCGGAGAAAGGCGCGCGTTGCCGCAAGTGTTTTGAGTTCAGTCTGACCCGCACCAACCAGATGGCCGAGCGGCTCGGGATTGAAGCCTTTGCCACCACGCTCACACTCAGTCCACACAAAGTGTCGCGTATCATTTTTGAAATCGGCGCGCAGTTTCCGCGCTTTGTGCCGATCGACTTTAAAAAGCAGGGTGGCTTTCTGCGCAGCATTCAGCTAAGCGAGGAATACAACCTCTACCGCCAGAGTTATTGCGGGTGTGAGTTTTCTGTACGTAACGCGTAACACGTGATGCGTAATTAAGTAATTCTCTCAATTACGGATGACTCATTACTCGTTAATTTGTCTGATCCGTCCAGATTTCGACGTTCGGATGATCGGCGAGGGCAACGCCCGCCGGAATGGTTTCCGGTTTTTTGAGAAGCGTTTGAATCATCTCTTTTTTATCCGCGCCGGTGGCGAGAATCAGAATTTTTTCAACCTTGTGCAGAAGAGTTGGAGTTACGCTGATGCGGTCGGGCTTTTCGGTTTTAATTACCGGAATCGTTAGGCGGGCATCGCGCAACGCGGCATCCTGCAGATTGAAAAGAGATGCGGTGTGTCCGTCTGTGCCGAGGCCGAGCAGTCCCAGAGGAATCCGTTCGATCCGGCTCACATCATTATGAAATATTTGTGCCGCCTGCTCAATCGGCAGGTCGGTTCTTGTTTTTCCAAGCATTGGAAAAAACGGAGAGATCGTTCCGAAATTACTCTG
>JAQUXG010000081.1 GCA_028692515.1 Kiritimatiellales bacterium
AAAACTCCGCCGAGCGGCTGGCTGACATTCAGACGATCTTCGGGCGGCCTTCGACGGATCTCTATCTTGAAAATTCTGAAACCAATCCGGTTGATCCGGTCAACGACGGACATCGCGGCGCGCTGATCGGAACCGTCAAAGCCGTCAAAGGGTCGTGGCTGATTCTGCGCAGCAACCGCGCATTGCAAAAACACGATGGGCTGAAGTTTGAAAATTCATACGGCTTTGCCGCCGATGAAATGCGGCGGGCTTCCGATCCCGAAGGAAAGCGTCGTTTCGAACTTCCGGCCAACGCAGAAATCGCATTAAAACTTCCATCGGATGCACCGCGCATGGAAACCGGCTCGCCGGTTTACTGCTCTTACTCGCAGGCGGTGCGCCAGCGCTATGAATTCACCGCCCCGCGCCCCGGACAGTTCCGTCAGCGGCGCCCGGTTGATATTCAGGTTTTCCAAACATTGGAAAAAATGGTTCTGACCGCGTCCGCCGACGGCATACAAACCGAACTCGTTTTGCCCGGTCCGTTTGAACCTGCGCGCCAGCCGGAAAAATCAGCCGCCGCGATCAGGCAGTGTTTTGAAAAACTGGGCGACACGGATTGGCAGCTCGGTGAACTGACGATTGAAGGCTCTGTCTTTGTTCCGGTCTCCGTTTTAAACGATGCCCGCCGCCGCCTGATCGACGATTTTTCCAATGTCTGGAAGCAACTGCGTTGCGGCACAGAATTTTTATCCGAACCTTGGAAAAAAGAGGAAGCAACGAATGTTGCCTGGTCGGTGAAATCCAGAGTTTCCCAAACATTGGAAAACATCGATGAGTTTGTTTTGGAGATTGATCCGGCGCGTCCGGAAGAGGTTGAAAAGGCGCAGGCGTTTTATGGCGACAAGCTTCGCCTCGCGCTTCCCGTGATCATTCGCGATGAAGACGCTGAACAATTCCGCGCACTGATGGATAAATTTTCCAAGATTTGGAAATGGGAAGCCGCCAATGTCGGCGGCTTGAATCTGTTGCAGGGCAAAAAAGAGATCACGGCGGATTGGCCGCTCTATACGCTCAACACGCAGGCGGCGTTGCAATGGCGCGAGCAGGGCGTTCAGCAGTTTGTACTTTCACCGGAGGATGACGCGGAAAATCTGTTTTCGTTGATCGAACAGCTCGGCGACGCGGCAATTATTCCGGTTTATCAACATACACCGCTGATGATTTCTGCGACCCAACCGTCGGCGAATGGCTCCGAACTCACCGACCGTTCGCGCCGCGAATTTCACGTTGAACAAAGCGGACATGAATTTGTGGTGACCAACGAAACGCCATTTTCGCTGACGGATCATTTGGACGAATTGAAAGCGAAGGGCGCGCGCCGTTTCCGCATTGACCTTTCGTATGGAGAAACATCTCCGGAACTCGTTCAGCGCATCATTTCCGGAAGTTCCGTTTCCGGCCACTCCGGAAATTTTTCCCGCGAGCTTCAATAGTACGGGAAATATTTTCACAGAAGGAAACGAAGAGAACGAAGGATAAGCCCTTGGTCACCTTTGTTTCCTTCTGTAAAATCCAGAGGTTCCTTTAAGGCGTGAGGTTGAGCCAGCCGATGGTGTGGAGGAAGGTGATGAGGATGGCGACAGGGCAGACAAAAGACGCTTGCAACCCCGGTTCGCCTTAGGCACCCTGCCGATCGTGTTAAACGATCTGTAATCGTTAACTGAAGGCACTTAAAATGACCGAAAAACCCGGATGTCCCTGGATCGTTTATCTGATCCACCACACTCACACCGATATTGGCTACACGGAAACGCAGGATCGCATCGCTCGGTATCATCTCCAATTCCTCGATGACGTTGTCGCCCGCTACCGCGCGTGGAAGAAGGGAGAGCGAGCACTTGATGGCTTTGTCTGGACAATCGAATGTTTCTGGTCGGTCGAGCAATGGCTGTCGGTTTGCAGCGAGGCGGATCGCAACGCGCTGGCAGAGGCCATCCGCGAGGGTTTCGCCGGGCTTTCGGCAACCTATTTGCATTTCAACGAGCTTATCGATGCCCCGCTTTTGCGCACGCTGTTGGGACGAACCGCAGATTACGCAAAGGCGAACGGCCTGGTTGCCGATACCGCCTTGAGCGCGGACATCAACGGGTTTTCGTGGGGATACGCGCAGGCCTTATATGACACCGGCGCGCCCAACCTGATAAGCTTTCTCCACTCGCATCATGGCCTGTCTCCCCTCGGGAAGCGGCAGGTGCCGTTTTGGTGGGAAACGCCCGCCGGCGACCGCGTACTCGTCTGGAACGGCGAGCACTACAACCTTGGCAACGCTCTCGGGCTGGCCCCCTCGGCGCAGATCACCTACGTCTTTGCCGACGAACTCTCCCCATGTCCCGCCGACCCCGACAGCCGGTCCGTCGCGGAAATCCGCCTGCCCCGCTACCTACGCCAGCTCGAGCTCGATGGGTATCCACAGAAATTCATCGCGGTGGGGGTTAGCGGCACGATGTCTGACAATGCGCCGCCGAACTTCGCGCTGGCCGACTTTGTGCGGGATTGGAATGCCGACCACGGCGGATCCATACGTCTGGAAATGACTACCCCTTCGGCATTCATGCAAAAGGTGCGTGCGGAGTGGCGCGATATCCCGGTGCATCGTGGAGACTGGCCGGACTGGTGGTCGGACGGCCTGGCCAGCATTCCCGACGAGACCGGATTTTGCCGAGCAGCCCAGCGCAGGCTTGTGCGGCTCCGCGCGGCGAGCGGGACGCTGGGATGGAATCTTGACCAGACCGCTGAACGCCGTATTGAGCAGGCGATCGCGCTTTACTGCGAGCACACCTTCAATCACTCCGATGCCATGAAGTCGCCTTGGGCCGGCGTTGCCAAGCACATCGCCGCTGGGAAAAAAGCCATCGCGTGTCAGGCGCTTTCTGCGGTGTGCGACGCGGAGGATGACCTGAAAGCCGCGCTCGGCGAAGCACCCATGCGGCCGGGCCGCCCCTTCCTTTATCGTGTCGTGAATCCGTTTCCGCATCCGCTGGCGACCCTTGCATCGCTTTATCTCGAAAGCTGCGACTTCCATGTGCGCGACCTGATGCCGCGCCTGATTTGCCGCGAGACGGGCCGGGGACTCGAAGCCCAGAAAATCGCGGCTCCGCGCGGATGGAACTTTTTGGTTTCGCTCTGCCTGAAAGCCGGGGAATCCGTGACGATTGAGCTGGGCGAAGGCATTTCTACGGCGAGGTTCAACCAAATGATGGCCAATGATGCGATCGTGACGAAAACCGCCACGCTCAATGCCCGGTTTGCCGGAGAGGAAATTTTGGTCAACGACACAGGCTTTGCTTCCGCCCACGCCCGGATCACGTTTGACAGCAAGGCGGGAATCGTCGGTTGGCGCGACGCGGACACCGGAACCAGCCTGCTGGCCGAGGCTGCCCGATGGGCGGTGTTCACGCCCGTGTATGAACACACTCCGGTGGAAGATTCCAACAACCCGGATCTGCAAATGAGCGTCCGCAACCGTATGGGCCGGAACCGGAAAGGAACCAATGTCGAAAGGAGCGTCGGCACCGTGAAAAGTGTACGGCTTATCGACGACGGCCCGCACTGTGCAATTTACGAAATCGATTATGCTCTGGCTGGGGCGCGGATGGCCCGCGTTGAACTGCGCCTCTCGAAGCGGGAGGCCGTGGCAGAAGTCGCCTTCCGAATCAACAAGGAATCCCTCTGGGATCCCGAGAACGTCTTTCTCGCGCTGCCGTTCGACTGCGGGGCGGGCAGCCAAGTCTGGCTCGACAAAGCGGGTGCCGCCGTGCGTCCGGTGGTGGATCAACTGCCTGGCACGCTGACCGACTGGTATTGCCTGCAAAGCGGTTATGCGGTGTGCGCAAAAGATTTTGGTATTGCAGTCGCCTGCCTGGATGCGCCCCTGCTTCAACTCGGGCCGATCGAACCCGGAACCCGTCTGCTGGCCGACAAGCATCTGCCGGAGCGCCCTGCCCGCGAGGCATTGGGCTGGCTCATGACTAATTACTGGGAAACCAACTTCGAGGCATCCCTCTGCGGGTTTCACGAATTTCGCTACCGCATTCGCTGGGGCACCGACCTCGCCGACCCGCAAAAGGCCATTGCCGCCTGTCGGGAACTTGGCGACGAACCGCTTGTGTTTCGAGTCGGACAGTAATTCCGATGAACCTATAGTTCATCGCGGATATTTTTTTTCATAGCCGGAGTGCCAGTTTTACGGCGTTAGATGTTCATCCAGCCGATGGGGATGAGGATGGCGCCGGGGCAGACGAAGCGGATGAAGATGCCCCAGAGAGCGTGGCGCGGGTGAGCGGATGCCTATGCGCCGGTTTGAATGGGAATGGGTTCGCCGAGAAAGTGGGGCTTTCTCCGGAGCAGGACAACATCGAGAACCGTTTTAACACATGCCAATTGTTCCCGAAGCAGGGTGCGTACGCTGTGAACACCGCTGACGTCTCTGGCGGCAAAGCCGGTAATATCCAGCCCTTTTGTTTTGCCAATGTAGATTGCACGGCGGATGTGAAATTCCTGAGAAACGACAATAAACCGGTTTTCGAGAAAAACCTTTTGAGTTCGCACGATCGAGTCGAGTGTGCTGAACCCCGCATAGTCCTTCACGATCCGGTCTGCCGGAATTCCGGCGTTAATGAGGGCGTTAAACATATCGGTCGGTTCGTCGTAGCCGACTCGCGAGTTATCCCCGCTGACTAGAATGTATTCTGCTTTCCCGGCGCTGAACAGATCAGCGGCAGCTTGAATCCGGTATTGGAAGTAAAGGTTGTTCAGTCCGTTGGGAAGGGTTCTGCTACAACCAAGTACCAGCGCGACTTTTTGTGCCGGAATGTCGTCGAGCGAAGTAAAAACGTTTTTGTCTGAGGCTTGGTTGATTTGGTGTTTTGCCAGAATAATTCCGCCGATTGCCAGCAATGTGCCGATCAGAAAAAGTAGAGCGATTCGTTTCATGTTTGACCGTTATGGCGTGAGGTTGAGCCATCCGATGGTGTGAAGGAAGGTGATGAGGATGGCGACGGGGCAGACGAAGCGGATGAAGATTCCCCAGAGCGTGGCGAGGGTGAGCGGATGCGTTCCGCCGTTGTGCGACGGGTCGTCTTTGAGTCCGGCCATGAGTGTGAGCAGATGAACGTCCGCGAAGTTTTTGGATCCGTGACGGATTTCTTCGATCGCTTTACGCACTCCCCATATCCAGCCGGTGAAGAGGGCGATGAAGAGTCCGCCGAGCGGAAGCATCCAGTTGGATGTGAGGTTGTCGATCAAATCAAAGAAGCTGGCTTTTGCTCCACCGAAGCAGGCGGTGATTATTTTTTCCGTGCCGCGCATCGCTTCCCAGTCGCCCAGACTGACCGCGCAGAGCGCTCCGAGCTGGAAAATGACGATGCCGCTGAGGACGACGGCCTGATGACGGGGCCATTTACGTTCGTCAACGAGGTAGGCGGTGACGACTTCGAGCAGGCTGATGCCTGACGAGAGTGCCGCCATGAGCAGCAGCAGGAAGAAGAGCACGGCCCAGAGCGGGCCGAACGGGATTTTATGAAAGACGGCCGGCACGACCTGAAAGAGCAGGCCGGGTCCTTCGCTGGCTTCAAAACCCATGGCGAAGACGGCGGGGAAAATCATCAGGCAGGCGAGAATGGCAAACAGCGTGTCGAGTGCGACGATCCAGACGGCAGCGCCGAAGATATTTTCGTCTTTGCCGAGGTAACTGCCGTAGGTGATCATGGCGCCCATACCGAGGCTGAGGGTGAAGAAGGCGTGGCTGAGCGCGATGAGTACGCCTTGGGCGGTGAGTTTGGAGAAGTCGGGCGTGAAGCAGAAGCGGATGCCGGCGTCCGCGCCGGGCAGGGTGAGTCCGCGCAGGATGAGCATGAGCATGATGATAAAAAGGAGCGGCACCATGATTTTGCAGGCGGTCTCAATTCCTTTTTGGATGCCTTTATAAACGATCAGCACGCAGAGCAGCATGAAGAGGAGGTGGAAGCCGATGACCGGCAGCGGGTTGCTGACGAAGTTGACGAAGGTTTCTTTGGCCGGCTCCATGCTGTCGAAGGACAACTGGTTGGCGGCGGCTTTAACGGCGTAGCCGATGGCCCAGCCGCCGACGACGCTGTAGTAGGAGAGGATCAAAAAGCCGGTGAGTACTCCCATGATGCCGACAAGCCGCCAGCTTTTCCGGAAGACCAGCGCACCGAGTACCAGCGCGGCAATGCCCCATCCGTAGGATTGAAAAACGAGCAGGGCGATGCCGGTGAGCACCATGCCGGCTCCGAGAAAGTGGGAGAGTAGCGAGGATTTCGGCGTGAGCATGGCGAAGCATCCGGCCGGGTTGCGCTGGGTGTGGCGTCCGAGGGTGATTTCGCAGATCATGATCGGCAGGCCGACGATCGCTACGCAGAGCAGATAAACCAGAATGAATGCGCCGCCGCCGTTCTCGCCGGTGATATAGGGGAAGCGCCATATATTACCGAGACCGATGGCCGATCCGGCTGCCGCCAGAATGAACCCGAGCCGGCCGCTCCAGTTTTCACGGCCGGTGGTTTCGCGGTTTTCTTTCATCGGGTTTCCTTTTTTTGGAAGGAGTTGTCTTTTTTACGGCGGGCTTTTTCTTGCGTACGGAAAATCCAAAGTGGCCGAGGTACGAGCCGAGCGTGTGGTAGGCACCGTGAACATAGGTGATCAGTCCGGCCTTTTCGAGGAGGATTTTCCCTTTGGCGTCGATGAGGTGTTCCGAGACCTGCACACCGACGACTTCGGCGATAAACATCACGTGCGACCCGAGTTCAATCGTCTGGCGGACTTTGCATTCAATGTTGACCGGGCACTCCAGAATGATCGGGCATTTCACCTCCAGCGCCGGGGAGGGCGTCAGGCCGGTTTTTTCAAACTTGTCGTGTTCACGGCCGGATACGACGCCGCACCAGTCGGTGGACTTTGCCTCCTTGACCGTGGGGAGATTCACCACAAATTCTTTAGTCTGTTTAATAATGCTGTAGGAATGGCGCTCCGGACGGACGGAGATGGAGAGCATTGGCGGGTTGGTGCAGACGGTGCCGGCCCATGCGATGGTGATCAGGTTGGGTTTCCAGCCTTCGGTTCCACCGCAGCTGACGAGTACTGCCGGAACGGGGAAGAGCATGTTGCCGGGTTTCCATGACAGTTTCTGGATGGAGGACTTCGTCTGCATA
>JAQUXG010000082.1 GCA_028692515.1 Kiritimatiellales bacterium
TCATCAACTACCGTCGCGTACAGGAGTGGGACAATCTCTGGCGCGAACTGAAACAAACCGTTCGCAACCTCGGGTGGAAAACTCGAAATCCTAAGTCCGAAGCACGAAACAACTCTTCAAATCAAAAACCTAACCCCAAAAACAAACAGCTTGGAAATTTGAAATTTGGTGGTTCAAGCATTGTTTCGGATTTCGATATTCGTGCTTCGGATTTAATGGGCACGCATTACGACTTGATTCACCGCAGCCTGCTGGCCGGACTCCCGGCCAACCTCGGCGTCAAAGGCGAATCGCAGGAATTCACCGCCACGCTCAACCGCAAATTTTTCATCTTCCCCGGCTCCGCGCTGTTTAAAAAACCGCCGCAATGGGTCATGACCTTCGCACTGGTCGAAACCTCCCGCCTCTACGCCCGCATCGTCGCCGAGATTGATCCGGCGTGGCTGGAAAAGATCGCGCCGCACCTTTGCAAATCGGTCTATAAACGTCCGGCATGGAATCCCGACACCGGCTTTGTGTCCGCCATGGAATCTATTGTTTCCGGCGGGCTGACGCTCATCGACGAACGCCGCGTGCATTACGGCCCGATCAATCCCGAAGCCGCGCGCGAAATTTTTATCCGCGACGCTCTCGTGCCGGGCAACCTGCAAACGCGCGACGGCTGGATCAAGCTGCACAAGAAGATGCTCGAGGAAATCGCGGAGATGGAAGAAAAAATCCGCCGCCCCGGCTCGCTGCTCGACACCGAAGCCGTCTTCGAACATTTCAACCGGCTGCTTCCGCCGGATGTCTATTCTGTCCAAACTCTGGAAAACTGGATTCGTAAAACCGGCGCGCGCATCGCCATGCGCGCGGAAGAGGCCATGTTCCCGCAGTTTGAAAGCGTCTCCAAACAGGACTTCCCCGACCGGATGGTGTTCGACGGCATCTCGCTTCCGCTGCACTACACCTTTGCGCCCGGCGACGAACTCGACGGCGTCGCCCTGATCTGCCCCAGCGACAAACTCGGCCTCGTCCCCGAATGGGCCCCCGACTGGATCGTCCCCGGCCGACTGGAAGAAAAAGTAATCCTGCTGTTGCGCTCGCTGCCCAAAAACCTGCGCACACGCATCGTCCCGGTTGACCGCACCGCCAAAGAATTTCTGCAAACCTGCGCCGGAGAAAAAACGCAATCCCTGCTCGAAGCGCTCTCCCTTTTTCTGCAACGGGAATACAAGCTGCCGGTCGACACCGCCGACTTCGATGAATCCGCCCTGCCTGCCGACTTGCAGATGAAGGTCATCGAAACCAAAGGCGAAGAAATCGTCGACGTCCATTCTTCAATTTCGGCCGAGCACCGTCAGACGCTGCACCGCAGCGGAGCCAAGGCCGCCTTCGCCCAATGGGAACGCCCGCCGCAAAAAACGTGGCCGGGCGAAGCGCTGCCGGATGAAGTGACTGCCGACGGCTCGCAGGCCGCCAAAGGCTGGCCCGCCCTGACCGATCAAAACAGCGCGACCGGCGTCGCCGTTTTTCTAAATGAGGACAACGCAAACTATTCGCACCGCGCCGGACTCGCCCGGCTCTTCCGCAACCTGCACGCCGATCAGGTTGCCTATGTCGAAAAACGCCCGCCGCTTTCGCCGCTGGTTCAGCTCAGCCTCTCCGCCATCGACGCCCGTTTTCTCAGCGACTTTTTTGATACCGCCATTGTCGCCGCGCTGACGCAGCACGGCGAACTGGAAATCCGCGACGCCGACACATTTACGAAACGCGCCGCGGAAGCGCGCAGCACGCTCTACGCCACCGCCGCGTAGCTGGCACAGGAACTCGAAAGCCTGATGGAGCAACGGGCAAAAATTCTCGCCGCTCTCGACAGCGTTCCGGCCGGACAGCGCGACGATCTGGAAATGCAGCTCGATTTCCTCTTCCGCCCCGGCTTCCTCAAAACACAGGATTTATTCAGCCGTTATCCGCGCTATCTCAAAGCATTGCTCGTACGCATTCAGCGCCTTTGCAACAATCCCGACTCCGACCGCAAAAAGCTGGCCGAAGTGGAGCCGTTCCAAAACCGGCTCAGCGAAAAAATGCTGGCCTGTAAAAATCTCAGCGCGGCCTGTGATCTGATTGAACTGGCCATGCTGCTCGAAGAATTCCGCATCAACCGCTTTGCCCCGGAAATCCAGACGCCGGTTAAGGTTTCCGCCAAACGCCTCGACGCCGCGTTCCACGCATTGACTGCGTAGGAAAGAGTAGATCCAATTCAGCCGGAATTCTTATGATGGGCAAAAAAGGATTCTGCCTAATAATATATTCCATTGAAGCGGAAGCAGTCGGCCGGGATAAAGAAGCCGAAAAAATGACTTTACGAGATCGTGTGTTTAAAACCATAACATGCGCAGGAACCCCGATTAGCCACAAAAACCCAGACCCGCTAAACGAGTTCGACTTATCAAATGCCTTCACGCCCGGACGTTGATTCGAAACCTTGAGCATGGAGAAACGTATGCGTTTTGTGAATGATCCAATATTCGGGTCTCAATACATCCCCGACAAACCATCTTCGCGTCTGATGTCTTGTCGATGGGCGGAGAGATCTGGTGAAACCTATCAATGCACACAGAAGCGTGTAGATGAATGGAGCATTGAACTTTGTTGTACCTGCGATCTTTGGGAACGACGGTATGAAGATGTCTATCGTAAACTTCAAGATCAAAGGTTCGTTCTAGTTAATGTTCTCGGCCTCTCTATTCTCCTAATCGGGGTTCTTATCACTATCCAGATTAGTCTGGGACACCTCACCACACCCTGGACTCTCATCAGAAAAACAACCGGAGTCCTATCTTCCATTTTCGGCATACTTCTGATGTCACAACGCTTCACTCTCCACGCCCGGGCCAAGATCAAAGCCGCAATTCCAGCCCTAACATCTCGCATCAGAAAATCTGTGCTATTTGAGACAGCATACTACTCCAGCGAAGGCATAAGAGCTGTCATTGCGATTCTGATTGTGCTCATTCTGGGTGCGGTTGTATATGGCTCTGTCGGCGATTATCTAATGATACGTTTCAAATGGTATGTATACGTCAGATTGTTCTTCGCAATACCCATTCTAGGTGTATTTCTGTTTGGGCTGATTGCGGAACCGATCTTTAAATTGCTGGGTATTTTCTTCGACTATCTCCTAGCCTCCCTGCTCTTTTTACCCCGGTCAATTTACTGGTCCGCGGCTATTATTGCCGACAAACTCAGGAGCTTACCAGACAACTCCTCGGGGCCTGAATTGATCGGCGTGATGCTGTCTGTGGTTGGAGTGATTCTTTTGTCTTTTTAGACACTTTTATGAAACTTTTTGCATTCGGTCACCCGTCTGTCCGTAGTATTCCGTGGTAAAAATTCTCACCCGATGCGGCGGGCGCGGAGCTGTCCGCAGGCGGCTTTGAGGGCCGAGCCTTTGGAGTCGCGCAACGTAGTGTTGATACCCGCGTTTTCCAATGTCTGGAAAAATGTTTTCATCGTTTCGGAGTCGGGGCGTTCGCCATCGAATTCTTCGACCGGACTGAGCGGAATGAGATTCACGCGGCAGTTAAATTTTTTGAGCAGCTTAACCAATTGACGCGCCTGCGCCGCCGAGTCGTTGACGTCTTTGATGAGCGTGTATTCGAAGGTAATAATGCGTTTGGTTTTTTCGGTGTAGGCGCGGCAGGCGTCCATCAGCTCTTCCAGCGGCCAGGTTTCGTTGACCGGCATGAGGCTCGCACGAACCTCTTCGTCCGGCGCGTGCAACGAAACGGAAAGTTCAACCTGCAACCCCTCTTCGGCCAGCATCTGAATGCCGGACACAACGCCGCAGGTGCTGATGGTGATGCGCCGCGCGCCAATGCAGAGTCCGTCCGGATGATTCAGAATGCGAACCGCTTTGAGTACCTCGTCATAGTTATCAAACGGTTCACCGATCCCCATAAAAACCACGTTGTCCGGACGGCCACCGAGCACGTTGGCGACTTCCATCACTTCGCCGACGATCTCCCCGGCAGTCAGATTGCGGATCACGCCCTTCTGTCCGCTGGCGCAAAAGGCGCAGCCGAAGCGGCAACCGACCTGACTGGAAAGACAGACCGTGTTGGTTCCACGCCTCGGCGCGGGAATAATGACGGTTTCGATCAGTTCGTTGTCGCCGAGCTTGAAAAGCAGTTTTTGCGTTTCGCCGGGATCGCCTTTGGTTTCCAGTTTTTCCAAACATTGGAAAATAAAATGATCAGCCAGCTTCGCGCGCAAATCCGCCGGCAGGTTTTTCATTTCGTCGAATGACGAAACTCGTTTAACGTAGAGCCAGTCCCAGATCTGCTTCGCACGGAACGCGGGTTGCCTGTGCTCTTTGCAAAATGCCTCGAGCCCTTCGAGCAAAAGCCCATATATGAAAAGTTGGTTCATTTTTTCAACAGAAGGAAACGAAGGTTAACAAAGGTTCAACTTCCGGATCATGCTCTCCTTCGTTTTCCTTTTTTTCCTTCTGTAAATTATAATTCCTCGACGATTTGAATCGCTCGGCCGATGTAGGTTGCCGGGCTGAGAACCAGCAGGCGTTCTTTGTCAGCTTTGGGCAAAGCCAGCTCTTCGATAAAGTCGAGGATGGCCGCTTCATCGATCGTCCGTCCGCGCGTCAGCTCTTTGAGCTTTTCGTAGGGCTTTTCGATGCCCGCTTTGCGCATGACGGTCTGGATCGGTTCAGCCAGCACTTCCCACGCGTTATCGAGATCGGCCGCCAGCTTGGCTTCGTTGAGCTCAAGTTTACTGAGCCCTTTGAGCGTCGAACTATAGGCGAGCAGCGCGTAACCAAAAGCAACGCCCATATTGCGCAAAACGGTCGAGTCGGTCAGGTCGCGCTGCAGGCGCGAGACCGGCAGTTTTTCGGACATATGACGCAAGAGCGCATTGGCAAGGCCGATATTTCCTTCGGAGTTTTCGAAGTCAATCGGGTTGACCTTATGCGGCATGGTGGACGAACCGATTTCGCCCTTCACCGTTTTCTGCTTAAAGCAGCCGAAGGAAATATAGGTCCAGATGTCGCGGTCGAAATCGAGCAGGATGGTGTTGAAGCGCGCGAGGGCATCGAACAACTCCGCCATGTAGTCGTGCGGCTCAATCTGGATGGTGAAGGGATTCTGTACCAGACCGAGCTCGCCTTCGATCACGCCCCTGGCCAGCTTGGGCCAGTCGACGTCCGGATAGGCGCTGAGATGTGCGTTGTAGTTACCGACCGCGCCATTGAGCTTGCCGCGGATTTCCAAGGTTTGGAAAACCTGGGCCGCGCGGCGCAGGCGGCTGACGAATACGGCCAGTTCTTTGCCGACGGTGGTCGGCGAAGCGGTTTGTCCATGCGTGCGGGCCAGCAGCGGAATGGCTTTCCACTGTTTCGCTTTTGCCGTCAGATCGGCGATGAGTTTGTTCTGCTCAACCGCGATGATTTCGCGGCCCTGCTTGAGCATGAGCGCGTGGGAGAGATTATTGATATCTTCGGAGGTGCAGGCGAAGTGCCAGAACTCGCCGAGTTCGTCGAGCGAAGTGCCCGCGACTTTTTCCTTCAGGTAATATTCAACCGCTTTGACATCGTGATTGGTGGTCTTTTCGATCGCTTTGACCTTTTCCGCCTCTTCCGGCGTGAAGCCGACGATGATTGCGTCGAGCTGTAACGATTCCTCTTTGGTCAGTGCGCGGCACTCGGGAATACCCGGTTCAGCGCAGAGGGCTTTCAGCCAGAGCACTTCCACCAGCACGCGGCAACGAACGAGCGCGTACTCCGAAAAGGCATTCTGCAGGTCAGCGACTTTAGATTCATAACGCCCGTCGAGCGGACTCAAAGCAGTAATCGACATAAGTTTCTCCTTCAAAGGGCTTCAAAATATCCCGCTGAAGCCTTCATGACAACGCAATTTCCAATCTTTGGAAATTGTCCGCAACCGGCGGCTCAGCTATCGTATGCGGCATGAAAACACGTTCATTCCCTGAGCATTTCCGTGAGGTCGCGGAAAAATATTCCGAACGGCCGGCCATTGCCGACCTGCACCAGCCGCTTTCGTTTGCCGAGCTCGACGCCCTTTCCGACCGCATTGCCTCCGGACTGCTGGCGCGCGGTATTCAATCCGGCGATCACATCGGACTATACGGCATCAACAGCGCCATCTTTGTCGCCATCTACATCGGCATCCAGAAGGCCGGCGCGACGGTCGTACCCATCAATCTTCTTTACAGCCCGGAAGAGGTCGCCTACGTCCTTCATGATTCCGAGGTCAAAGCGCTCTTCTACTTCGACCTTTTCGCGCCGGTCGTCTCCGCGATTCGCCCGTCTCTTCCAATGGTTGGAAACTTTATCTGTGTCGAAAAAGATCTCCCGGCGCTCATCTCGGTTCCAGTTTCAAATTTCGAGTTTCAAATTTCCTGCGACGATGTCGCAGTGATCATCTACACCTCCGGAACGACGGGCAAACCCAAGGGTGCGATGCTGACGCACCGCAACATTGTTTCGGATGCGCTGTGCGCCACCAAGGCTCTGAAACCGCGCATACGCGAAGAACGCTTCTTCGTTGTCCTGCCGATGTTCCACGCCTTTGCCGCGATGGCCGGAATTGTCATTCCCCTGCTCAACGGATGCTCGCTCGTTCCGGTTCCAAAGTTTGACCCGGCGCATACGGCGGATCTGATTGAAAAAACCGGTGCGACGATTTTTCTTGGCGTACCCAGCATGTTCAACCTGCTCCTGCGCCTGCCGGAAAAACATACTGCGCAGCTTCAAAAACTTCGTTTCTGCGCCTCCGGCGGCGCGGCCATGCCGCAGGAAATCATGCAGCAGTTCGAACAACGGTTTGGGGTGCTGATTTATGAAGGCGACGGCCCGACCGAATGCTCGCCGGTCACCTGCGTTAATCCGATCGAAGGGCTGCGCAAGCCGCAGTCGGTCGGCCCGGCGATTCCGGGCGTCGAAATGAAAATTATGAACGAAACCGGCGATGAACTACCGCATGGAACCGTCGGCGAAATCTGCGTGCGCGGCCCGAACGTGATGAAGGGCTACTGGAAACAGCCGGAAGAAACCGCCAAGTCGTTCTTCGGCGAATGGTTCCGCACCGGCGACCTCGGCACGGAGGACGAC
>JAQUXG010000083.1 GCA_028692515.1 Kiritimatiellales bacterium
AAAAAAAGTTTCCGATGTTTGGAATCCTGCGTAATCCGTTCGTTGCCAGCCTGTCCGTTAGCAAGGCAGATGACCGTATCGTTAGTGCTTCGGTCGCCGTCCACGGTGATCCGGTTAAAGCTCATATCGGCCGCGACCCGCAACCCGCATTGCAGCGTATGTTTATCAACCGCCGCATCGGTTAGAATGAAGGCCAGCATGGTGGCCATGTTCGGCTCAATCATTCCGGAGCCTTTGGCAAGACCGGTGATCCGTACCGGTTTTCCGTCGAGCTCAATTTCCATGGTGACGGTTTTGCTGACGAGGTCGGTGGGCATCATCGCTTCCGCAGCGTCCATTCCGCCTTCCGGGGAGAGATGTTCAAAAAGAGTTTTGATTCCGCCGGCGATGAGTTCCATCGGGAGCGGTTTGCCGATGGTTCCGGTTGAGCAAACGAAGACATCAATGGGTTTGATGCCGAGCCGTCCGGCGGCGAGGGCGGCCATCGCCTCGGCATCGGCCAGACCTTGTGTGCCGGTACAGGCGTTGGCGTTACCGCTGTTCATCACGATGGCCTGAGCGCCGTTGTGTTCCACCACTTTAATGTCCCATTTGACGGGCGCGGCCTTCACTTGATTCGTGGTGAATACGGCGGCGGTTTCGGCCGTGACGTCTGAGACGATCAGCGCCATGTCCTTGTCATTTTTCTTTTTTTTGATTCCGGCGCTGATTCCGGCGGCGGAAAACCCTTTGGGCAGAAGTAGTGTCTTTTTCATATCATCCAACTCCAGAGGCGCGAGAGTACACTCCCGCACAGATTTTCGGAACAAAAAAAGTCCCGGTCTCATAAGAGCGCCGGGACTTCGTTCGCAAGCCTCGTACGGCTTAGCGTTTCGAGAACTGGAAGCGTTTGCGTGCGCCCGGCTGACCCGGTTTCTTACGTTCTTTCATACGCGCATCGCGGGTGAGGAAGCCGCCCTTTTTGAGGATCGGTTTCAGCTCTTCTTCTGCTTTAACCAGCGCACGGGAGGTGCCGTGAGAGATGGCACCACACTGTCCGACTTTGCCGCCGCCGGCGACCTTAACGGTCATGTCGTACTGGCCGACGCGGTCGGTCAGAACCAGCGGACGAGCCACGGTGTCCAGCATGTCTTTGGTGTCGAAATAGTCCTGAGCGGTTTTGCCGTTCACGGTGATGAGGCCGGTACCTTTAATCAGGGTGACCCGCGCGACTGATGTTTTGCGTCGGCCTGTTGCGGCAAACTGATCCACTTTTTTAGCTGCTACCACGTTGTACTCCTTTTAGCCTTTAAATTCGAGTGTCTGAACCTGCTGCGCCGAGTGCGGGTGGTTCGGTCCGGTGTAAACTTTCAGGCGGGTGATCGTTTTGCGCATCAGGCGGTTGTCGGGGAGCATTCCTTCGACAGCCTGCATGATGATGCGGGTTGGATTTTTTTCGCGGATGGTTGCGGCGGTACGGTGTTTCAAACCGCTGCTGTATCCACTGTAGTCCTGATAGATCTTCTTTTCTTCCTTATTACCGGTCAGCTTCACCTTTTCGGCGTTGATGACCACCACGAAGGCGCCTGTGTCTACGTGCGGGGTATAAGTGGGTTTGTTCCGTCCGCGCAGAAGGTCGGCAATAAAGACGGCCAGACGTCCGGTGGACTTGTCCGCGGCGTCGATCACATACCAGTCGCGCTTCACATCATTTTCGTTTGCTACAAATGTCTTCATTAGAAATCTTTCCGGTTCAAATGCAAGGCGGGGAAAATATACGAGGGGTACCCCCGTGTCAACACTCCTGCAAAAAGTTTTCTGTAAAAAGTTAGGAATTGTTCTGAACCGCTCGAAAGGCTATACCCATCTCCATGAAATTTTTCCGTAAAAAAGAGGTCTGGCTGCCGACCGGAAAAAGCCTGCTTCTACTGACTTTTCTTTTCGGCAGTCTTGTTTTTTGCGCAACCCGTTGCCTTTATCCTTTTCTGGCGCAACAACATCCGGTTGAAAACACCGAAATTATCATCATTGAAGGCTGGATGGCCGATGCCGAACTCAAAGAGGCGGCCAAGGCGATTCATCCCGGCCAGATCGTAGTCACCACCGGCGGGCCGATCACCTTCGGGCAGAAAATTCTTCAATACGAAGATTATGCTGCACTGGGCACCGCGCGGCTGATTGAATTTGGAATTCCGGCGGAACAGATTGTCACCATTCCGGCTCCCGACACTGCGCGTGACCGCACCTATGTCTCCGCACAGGCCGCCCGCCAGCGGCTCGAAGAACTCGGCCTCTTCGGAAAACCCGCCAATCTTTACACCGTCGGCGCGCACGCCCGCCGCTCCTATCAAATGTTTCGCGTCGTCTTCGGCAAAGAGTATCCGATGGGCGTAATCTCCATTGAACCTCCGCATTACAACCTGAAGCACTGGTATCGCCACAGCGCAGGCTTTAAGCACGTGATGATCGAATTTATCTCCTGGATTTACGCGCAGTTCTTTCTGCTGGGTCATCATGCCTGACCGCCTCCAGTGCCGCCTCGCCGAAATCGGTGCCCCCGCCGATGTGCGCGAACTTGCCGCCGAGCTCGCCGAACAGGCCGTGCGCGACCCGCTCACCGGACTCTACAACCGCCGCTTCTTCGATGAAGCCCTTACACAGCAAGTCGAAACCGCCCGCCGCTACAACCGCGACCTTAGCTTGGTCATTTTCGATCTCGACCGCTTTAAAGAGGTCAACGACACCCTCGGCCACGAAGCCGGGGACACCGTTCTCAAAACGTTTTCCCGTCTCTTAGTAGAAAACGCGCGCAAAGCCGACATCGTCTGCCGCATTGGCGGCGACGAATTTGCCGTCATTCTGCCCGAAACCGAAGTTTCCAGGGTTCGGAACTTTTTAGACCGGTTTTTCCAATGTTTGGAAAATTCCGGCATAAAAGCCTCCGCCGGGGCCGCCGCTCTGCCAGCGGAAAATCTTCTTTCCATCGCCGATTCTCAGCTCCTCGCTGCGAAGTGTAAAAACAAGAGCCGTTAACTTTCGTTTTAAGAAGAAAAGAACGAAAACAAATCGCCTCTCTTTTTTTTGATCGCTAAACTCGCTCCGCATTTTGCGAGGAGCATTCAATTGACCTTTTACGCCCACAGCAAAGAAAACCAGCCACCCGAAACCTGGCAGCCGCTCGACGAGCATCTAAAAAACGTCGCCGATCTCGCCGCCGACTTCGCCAAGCCTTTTGAAAGTGAAGATTGGGCATGGGACGCTGGCTGGTTGCATGACTTGGGCAAGGCCACGAATGCGTTTCAGGCGTATTTACGGCGTTGCAATGAACTGGATGATTCCGAATACGATGCCGATGGCAGTATTTCAAATCATGCCAGTGCTGGCGCGGCTTGGGCTGAAGAACAACAGGGAGCGTTAATCGGAAGGATTCTCGCCTATCTTTCCGCCGGGCATCATGCGGGTCTTCCTGATTGGTATTCAACTGAAACAGGAAATGCCGCGTTGCCATGCCGGTTAGAAGAAGGGCAGAGAAATCTTGAATATATCCGGGATTTTTCCAAGAGCGTTGCTGCCAATTTGAAAACGGTTAAACGTCCGCCGGGGTTTGTGAAGGTTCCTGCAGATTTTCATCTATGGATTCGAATGCTTTTTTCCTGTTTAACGGATGCCGATTTTCTCGATACAGAACGATTTATGAGTCCAGACAGGGTCTTGGATCGTGGCGCGTTTCCAAACATTGGAACTTTGGCTGACCGGTTTTTCCAAGCATTGGACAAGTTGGAGCAGGATGCTCCCAAAACTTCAGTAAACCTGATCCGCTCTGAAATTCGACAAGCCTGTGAAGCTGCTGCGATACAGCAACGAGGGCTGTTTTCTCTATCCGTCCCGACGGGTGGCGGCAAGACCCTGTCGGCAGTGGCTTTTGCGTTGCGTCATGTCTTGCATCATAAGCAGCATGGCTTTCGGCGAATTATCTACGTTATCCCGTACACCAGCATTATTGAGCAGACCGCCAAAACGCTATCTGGAATTTTTGGACGAGAAAGCGTGGTGGAACATCACAGCAACCTTTCGCCGGAAAAAGAAACCACCCGCTCGAGAATGGCTGCTGAAAACTGGGATGCGCCGATCATTGTGACCACCAATGTTCAGTTCTTCGAATCGCTATTCTCTGCCAAGTCATCGCGATGCCGGAAGCTACACAATATGGTGAATAGCATTGTCATTTTGGATGAGGCGCAACTGCTACCGACGAAATGGCTTGCGCCCTGTGTGACGGCGATAAATCAACTTGTGAAAAACTACGGGGTAACTCTGATATTGGCTACTGCGACTCAGCCGGCACTGCCCGGACTGAATGAAGTCACAGAAATAATTCCGGCAGAGTTGAATCTTTACGAACGGTTGAAACGAACCGACATCCGGTTTCCGCAGGATATGAGCCGACGGACAGAGTGGAAGGAAACCGCCGAAGTGCTTAAAAGTCATGAACAGGTTCTTTGTGTGGTGAATACTCGACGGGACTGCTATGACCTGTTCAGGCTCATGCCTGAAGGAACTATTCATCTTTCGGCACTTATGTGTGGACGGCATCGTTCAGCGGTTATCCGGTTAATCAAAAACCGGCTGAGAAAAGGACTGCCGATTCGGGTTGTCAGCACACAACTGGTTGAAGCGGGCGTGGATATAGACTTTCCTTCAGTTTATCGTGCGTTGGCCGGGCTGGACTCTGTTGCTCAGGCTGCCGGACGATGCAATCGGGAAGGGCGGTTGAATGACGAAGGCGCTTTGGGACAGGTACATGTCTTTATTCCGCCAAAACCGGCACCGCCCGGTTTATTGAGGAAGGGCGAGGATAAGTTAAGAGAAATGGCTTCTGTTGCCGGTTTTGATTCTCAAAACCCTGAAGTTTTCGAACGCTATTTCAAATTATTCTATACAGCCGTAAATGATACCGGGGCGGCATGGCTTCACGATCTGCTGGTGAAGGATGCGATTCCCAATCTGGCGTTTCAATTTCGGACGGCTGGGCAGCAATTTCAGATTATCGAAGACCAGGGACAGCGGGTCGTCTTTGTGCGCTACGGGAAAAGTGAAAAGTGGCTGAAACAGTTGAGTTGCATCGGCCCGACACGTGAGAACATGAGGGCACTCCAACGATACTCCGTTAATCTGTCAAAATGGAATTTTGAGAGAGCCAAAGCCGATGGGTTGATTGAAGACCTTTGGAAAGAAGAATACTGGTGCTGGGTTCCGGAATACGACCGTTGTATCGGACTGGACATCTTCGGCGGCGGCTGGTCGCCAAGCGATTTAATCCAATAAGACGAAAGGGAAGCTCTATGAGAGGATTTTGTTTGGAAGTCAGCGGGTCGTATGCCTGTTTTACACGCCCGGAAATGAAAGTCGAACGCGTCAGCTATGATGTCATCACGCCGTCTGCAGCGCGGGCAATTTTCGATTCCATTTTGTGGAAACCGGCCATTTTTTGGCGGATCAAAAAGATCGAGGTGCTTGCGCCCATCCGCTGGATTTCCGTCAGGCGTAACGAAGTCGGAAAAGTGGCATCGCCACGTTCTGCCGGAATCATAATCGAAGATGACCGCCAGCAAAGGGCAGGCCTCTTTCTTCGCGATGTGAAGTACCGGTTGTTTGCGGAGTTTGAATTCATTCCGCCGGAAAAACGCGGGAAGGTCTCTAATCCGGTACCGGAATGGCTGGTGAATGCAGAAGAAGCTGCGGAACTGAAAATGCCGGATGTTCGCCCGGATGAAACCGAGGCCAAATATGCCGCAATGTTCGAGCGGCGGGCAAGGAAGGGTCAATGCTTCAACCAGCCCTATTTGGGTTGCCGTGAATTTTCGTGCGACTTTCGACTGGTTGATCCGCAAACAGAGCCATCGTCTCCGATTCAGGAAACCCGAGAGCTCGGTTGGATGCTCTATGATATGGATTATTCCGATCCACAAGACCTTAAACCCCAGTTTTTTAACGCAAAAATGGAGAACGGCGTCATTGACCTCGAAAACGTGGAGGTGCGCTCATGATTTTGCAAGCACTCAAAGAGTACTATGATCGCAAACTTGATCTGCCACGATTGGGGTGGTTTGACGGTTACATTGACTTCGCTATCGTAATCAACATGGATGGATCATTTGCTGGATTGCAGCCATGCTTCGATATGAAAGGGAACAAACGAGAGAGATTCTCCTGCCGCTTACCTTATGTCGGCAAACAAGCCCGTAAGCATACAATGAAAGGGGATGATGCTAATTTGCTTTGGGACAATGCGACGTTTGTTCTTGGCTTGGGAAAAAACGGAGTGAAAAAATTAGATAGTTTTATCAGCGCAATTCGGGAGAAGTTGGCTGGCATTGACGATCCTGCCGTTGACGCTGTTATTATCTTTCTTGAGGGCGGTCGAAATGATCGCAAGTTGTTTGGCCCTGTCTTGAACGACTCGAAACATGCTGAACTGATCAATAAGGGCGGAGTCTCTATGACGTTTCGTATGAACAACGACGATGCGCCGTTTGTCTTTGATCGACCCTTGATTAAGAACCGGATTTCCGAAGGGCTGTCCGAATCAAAACTAACAGGGGCGTGCTTGGTAACTGGTGCCATTGGTGTGCCTATCGAAGAGAATCATTTGGTTATTAAGAATCTTTACGGAGCAAAGAAGGATCCAAATGTAGTTTCATTTAATGCGGCGGCATACCGTTCCTACGGAAAGACTCGTGGAGATAACGCGCCAGTCAGCTCAACAGTGGCCTTTGCCTATACTACAGCGCTCAATCATTTGACAAATTCCAACAACAACAAGTTACAACTCGGTGACGCTACAGTCGTATTCTGGTCCGAGAGGGAAACTCAGCGCTCCAAGGAAGTGGAGGAGTTTTTTGGATCGGTTATGAAAGATGATCCAGATCAAATGGTCACGGCTGTTGAGGCGATGTTTAAGTCGGTCAAAACCGGCGCGTTTGTGGAGGATGATTTGACGATAAAGTTTTTTGTGCTGGGAATGACACCGTTTAGACCTCGTATTGCAATCAGATTTTGGATCGTCGACACGATCAAAGAAATGTCAGACAAAATATGCTCACATTTCCACGACATCGAGATTGTGCAACCTCAGGAACCATG
>JAQUXG010000084.1 GCA_028692515.1 Kiritimatiellales bacterium
TCCAGCTGAGCGACAGCAGCGGCCATTGCAGATAGAGCAGGTATTGCAGGAACTGGACGACGACCCCGACGCTGAGCGTTCCGGCGACCACCTGCCGCCCGCCGAAATAGAGCAGCAGCAGCGTGCCAACGCTGAACCAGAAGGCCATCATCGGCCAGAGAAACTGGCGAACCGCCTGCAGCCGGATTTCTTTGCGGGACAGTTCACGGCTCGCCGCTTCGAACAGTCCATTACGCCGCGGTTCGAGCGCGAACCCTTTGATGCAGCGGATTCCGGCAAAACTTTCCTGTGCGAAGTTGGACAGCTCGGAGACCTGCTCCTGAAGCTCCTTTTGGCGCCGGCGCATCACATTGAAAATCAGAAAGAAGAAAAATCCGACCGGCAGGTAGAGGCCGAAAATCAGCAGCGCCAGCTTCGGGGCGATCCATGCCATGACGATCGAGGCAAACAGCAGAGCGATCACGGTGCGGGTTCCCTGCAGAAAACCCTGGCCGATCGCATTGGTCACCACGGTCAGATCTGACGACATGCGGGTCATCAAATCGCCGGTACGCTCGCCCCGGAAATAGTCGAGGTCGAGACGGGTCAAATGATCGAACAGGTCGCGGCGCACATCGTATTCCACCTGATGCGACATCTTTTGCGGCAGGCGGCGCAGCTGCCGCGAAAACCAGATGGTCAGCAGCGCCAGCGCCAGATAGGCCAGCACATACTCCGTCAGCTGGTTGCGCGTCAGCGTATTTCCGATCAGCCCGTCGATGCCGAGGCGCATGATGTACGGCATGACGAGATTGATCCCCACCGTGGTCAGGGCGCACAGCAATGTCAGCGCAATGTTTCCTTTGTGCTGCGCGATGTAGCGTTTCAGGCTGACGGGTTTTTTCTTCAAGCCGTCAAAACTAAAGACTCTGTTCTGAAATACAAGCGTAGAGCCGCATGACGCGGCAGGAGGGATTCATAGGCGACTCATCTTTGAAATCTGGAAAACCTTCTATGGTTCCCAAACGACCTTTGTTAGCATCTGGGAACAGACTCGGTGATATGAATTTTTTGATGGGGGAATATGAGCTTTGCCAAATATGTCACTTGTTTTGCGGGGATTGTCATAATTGCTCTTCTTAGTTCCTGCACATCGTATAACCAATACATAGTGAATAAGCACCAGATGCTTTTAGACGCCTATCCTCCTGGAATGACATCTCGCAGTGAAGTTGCCGCCCGATGGAGTCCTGTTTTGCCGGATCTTTCGATGGAGCGTCCTGTTGACGGATGGACAGTGAAAAAAGAGCCGTTCATTGCACAGAGACTTGATGCAATTGAAAAGAAAACGAACCGGATCGTTGCCCGGTTTGATCGATACTATGGGGTAGATGGTTTCCTTTCCCTTTGTCGATGCTGGTTCTTTTTTGATGAAAATGACCGTCTGATTGATGCCGAGTGGCAGTATGTGAGTGACTGAGGTCGGGAAATTGTTTGGCGACGGAGAAACTGAAATGGGTGGGGATTCACAATTGATTTGGCGGTGCCGCGGGCGGGAAATTGTCTGCGGTCCGAAAACTCTGATTATGGGCATCCTGAATGCGACGCCCGATTCGTTTTCGGACGGCGGAAAGTTCCAAACCTTGGAACTCGCCGTGGCGCGCGGTCTTGCGATGGTCAAAGAGGGGGCGGATATCATCGATATCGGCGGCGAATCAACGCGGCCCGGCGCGGCGCCCGTCCAACCCTTGGAAGAAATCGCCCGCACGGTTCCAATCATTGGAAAACTGCGCGAAAAAACAAATGCCCTGATTTCGATCGATACGCGCCACGCCGCGACGGCCCGCGCGGCGGTCGCCGCCGGAGCCGATATGATCAACGATATTTCGGCGCTGGCCGATCCGGAGATGGTGCATGTTGCCGCCGAAACCGGTGCGGGGCTGGTTTTGATGCATATGCAGGGAACGCCGGAGACGATGCAGAAAAACCCGCGCTATTCCGATGTGGTTTCCAATGTCTGGAACTTTTTGGAGGAGCGAATGGCGTTCGCGGTGGAACGGGGAGTTGCGCCGGAGCAAATCTGCCTCGATCCGGGGATCGGCTTCGGCAAAACCGAGGAGCATAATCTGGCGCTGCTGAACGGGATTCCGGCGCTGGCGGCGGCGGGGCGTCCGGTTCTGATCGGGGCGAGCCGTAAGAGTTTTATCGGTCGCATCACCGGCCGGGAAAAGCCGTCCGACCGGCTGGCGGGTTCGCTGGCGCTGGCGGCGTTTTCGGTTCTGCGCGGCGCACAGATTCTGCGGGTGCACGATGTAAAGGAATCTTGCGATGCAGTGCGGCTTGTGGATACACTCCGCAGCAATGAACTGGCTGCACAGTATTGAATTTCCCGGCGTGACCGGAACGATCGAGATTCTGATTCTCGCAACGGTTTTCTATTTTCTCGTGAAGTTTTTCCGCGGAACGCGCGGCGCGGCCATTCTGACCGGGCTGGTTATTCTTTTCACGTTTTTGATCGTGATTACCAAGTTCACGAACCTGCTGATTCTGAACTGGCTGTTGCAGAAACTTATGGTTTATCTGGCCTTGGCGTTGGTGGTGATATTTCAGCCGGAAATCCGCCGCGCGCTGGCGCGGCTCGGGCGGCAGGGTAATTTTCTGGCGGGCAAGGCGCGCCGTGCGCTGGCCGACCCGATCGCCGACGCGGTGCTTTTGCTGGCTTCCCGCAAGATCGGCGCGCTGATTGCGATTGAGCGCGAGGTGGAGACCCGCGGGATTCAGGACACCGGTACGCGGATGGGTAGCGAGGTGAGCGCCGAACTGCTGGTTTCTCTTTTTTATCCCGGCACGCCGCTGCATGACGGGGGCGTGATTATCAGCGAAGACCGCATCGCGGCGGCGGGCTGCGTGTTCCCGCTGACGCAGAACGATGATTTATCGCACGACCTCGGCACCCGGCACCGCGCGGCGATTGGTCTGACCGAAGAGACCGACACGGTGGTTCTGGTGGTTTCTGAGGAGACGGGCATTATTTCGATCGCCTATAATGGCCGGCTGAAGCGCGGTTTCGACGGCCCGCATCTGCGTCGTGTGCTGGCTTCGTTCCTTGGTCGCGAAAGCAGCGGACTTCGGCAGATGGCCCGGCGGCGTAATAAGGATGACGATAGCGGACAGCTGAATTTTATTTTCGGAGATGGCGCCAATGAATAAGCTGGCAAAAAAACTCTCCCTGAATTCGCGGAATCTTTTGCCGCTTTGGCAGGTGCTGAGCCGCAACTGGATCATGAAGCTGGTGTGTCTTGTGATGGCGTTCGTGGTCTGGCAGTCCGTTCGCGAGAGTACAAGCTTTGAGGTGGTGGTGTCGGAGGTTCCGGTTACCGTTACGGCCGGTGAAGGACTGGCGGTTTTTGACCAGTCGACCGATACGGTCAGCATCCGTTTCCGCGGTTCGCGCGAGGATATCCGGTTTATCAGTAGCGATCAGGTGGAGGTAAAGGTGGAGCTCTCCGGACGCAACGGCCGGTTGCGTCAGACACTCAAGTTTTCTCCGCGCTATGTGAAAGCGCCGTCGCGCGCGCACGCCGTCCAGTTCGATCCGCCCGAAATCACGGTGACCGTCGACCGCGAGGTGGAGCGGGTTCTTCCGGTTAAAGCCGTGTTTGAAGGCGAGCTCCCGCAGGGAATCCAGATGGAGAAAAACCTGTGCACGCCCGCCACGGTGAAAGTGCGCGGTGCCGAACGGTTGCTGAGCGAGCTGGAGCAGGTGCGGACGGTTCCGGTCAGTCTCGATGGCCGTTATAATTCGTTCAAAACCCATGTGGCGGTTGCGGCATCTGCTCAGCCGTGGACGGTTTCACCGGAACGGGTTACCGTGGAGGCGTCTCTGGTCGAACGGGTGGCTGTCCGCCGGATCGAGAACAGCATTGTTCGCCCCTTGCTGGCTTCTGACGATACACGCGTGGTGAAGATCCGTCCGGATAAAGTGGCCGTGACACTGCGCGGCAGTCCGCAGCGGATTGAGGAGTTGAATCCGCAAGATGTTTATACGTATGTGGACTGTACCGAATTGACTGAACCGGCGGACTACGAAGTTTCTGTGCGGGTCGATCTGCCAGCCGGCCTGCAGATTGAAAAAATAGAACCGGCCGCGGTGCAGGTGACCGTTAAAAAAATGTGAATGCCATATGAGATGTCTTTTTTTAATTTCAGTTCTGTTTCTGTCAGCGGTTTCTGTGCAGGCGCAGGACGTTTCTGCGCAGACGCCTAATGCCCCGGCCGCTCCCCTTGAAACGGCTGCGTCCAGTAACGGAAGCAAGGTTGACCGAACCGATTTTTTGATGAATACGGGACTGCAGTATGCTGATGAAGGAGAATATGCGGAAGCCGAGCAGGCCTATTTACGCGCGCTGGAAAGTGACCCGGAGAATCAGACGATCCAGTTTCGTCTGAGTACACTCTATATCCAGATGGGTCGATATAAAGAAGCTGCGGTGCTTCTGAATGCGCTGGTAAAAGACGTTCCTGATAATCCGGTTCTTAACAACAATCTGGCCTGGATTTACGCCACGGGTGGCGAAATGAAAAACGGCAAATTAGCCCTGCGGCATGCCCGGGAAGCTATTTTATCAATGCCCATTGACCCCTCCACATGGAATACACTGGCCGAGGCCTATTATATGCTCGGACAATATGAATCTGCTTTACGAGCCTCTGAATACGCGATTGCCCTGCTTTATACACGCAAGGACACAACGAAAGAAACGCTTCTCAATTTCCAGGCGCAACAACAGAAAATTCGACGTGCTGACGAGTCATATAAGATGATGTTGAAGCTGGATGAGGATCAATAGGCTCAGTCCCAGATGCTGCTCTTAAATTGCGGCATATTATCCTCCGCAAAAGGATCCGCCTTATGGATGGGAGAAGACTTTTTGATCATCTGCAGCGGAGATAATTTGGCCGACTCTTCGGGTTTTGATTCGGATGTTAAGCCGGAGGAGGGTTTGAAAAACGGTGATCCAGGCCATGTGTCTTTCTGAACAGAATCCTGATTCGGAGTAGAAGAATTTCCAGCCGTCTGAAAAGAAAAAAGCGGCGGAGAGACCGACTCTCTTTTCGATGTTGTTAAAAAGGAGGGTGGCGGGGTGCGGGACACGTTACTCTCCGGCAAGATGTACAACGGGGCGGCGGGAGACGGATTCGCGGCACCGGAATTTTGCTGAGGTAGTTGGTGTTGTTTTCCGCGATCCAGTTCCAGCAAGGTGCTTTGCTGCTGTTTTTTCTCATCCAGAAGTTTATCAACAGTCACTTGTTCCTTGAGGGTCTTCTGACGCTCAATCTCGTTGGCGAGCCAGTTATCTTTGTCGACAGGGATCTCTGCAGAAACCGAACTGTCCAGTACCGCCGGAGTTAGCCAGTTTGCGTTTTCCTCGGTACGGGAAGGCAGAGCCGGAATCGGCCGCGCCACCAGTGCCTGGGGGGATGGACCGATGGCGTCAGCGCGTGCGTCTATTTCCCGGATTTTTTTATTCAGCGACCGTTCTTCTTTTGTTTCCGCTTGCGGTACCGTTAGGTTGCGACTTTCCAAAACAGCCCGCTCTGAATAAATTCGGTGTTGAGCCTTCTTTTTTTGAGCAGCCAGCGCCGCATCCAAATCTTCTGCTGCAACCGGGACGCTGCTGGCAGCGAGCGTGATCACAAGAGCTAAGTATCTGAAAATCAGGAGCTTCATAACCGTGCGATAGTACGTCGTGCGGTCTCTTTCGTCAACAGTGCCGCATGCGTCGCCGGTTGCCATTTATGCCGCTTCCTGTTACATTTTCCCAATGCACAAAAGCACGCTGGTCGTTTTAACCCTTTGCCTCTTTGCACGTTGTGCTCAGGCGGAGGTCCTCGAATTTCGTCTCGACCAGAATCATATTTGGCTCACCGTTCAGAACGAACCGCTGCCTCGGCTCCTCGAACGTTTCGTCGCAGCGGGTGTCGATGTGCAGATCGATCCCGACGCACAGAAAAGCATCACCGGAACCTGTGCGGACGCCGATTTAGAAACAATTCTGGATCAACTGCTGGTTCCGTATGACTACCTTCTCGACTGGCACCGCGAATCCGGCCCACTCGGAGATTTAAGCCGCCTTATCGGCATCCGCGTTTTTCGCAAGGGTCACGCCGGATCCGTTCAGCCATTGCGCCCGCCGCGCCGCATCGAAACCTCTTTCGACGGTAAATTCCGCTATATGGCCCGCGAAATCCTTGTCGGTTTTGGTGCCGGCGCCTCTATCGAAAACCTGCGTACCTTTCTCGCCCGCACCGGCGGAACCATCATCGAAGCCAACCAGAAACTCGGCATCTACCGCATCCTCCTGCCTGAAGGAGCCAACGTTATTGATCTGGTCAACCAGCTCGGCAACGAACCCAGCATTGCACTCGCCGAGCCCAACTATGTGGTCAACCTTCCCGGGCTGCTTCCCGGCGGCGGAACGGCCTCTGTCCCTGGACAATGGAACGCCCCGTCCGGCGACAGCCCGTTCGCGGTCTCCATTCTCGACTCCGGCCTGCTCGCCGACGACAACCTCAACCGCGCCGTCATCAGCTCTTTTGATGCCACCAATCCGAATGCGCCGCTCACCGCCGACACCGTCGGCCACGGCACTCTCATGGCGGGGCTCGCCGCCGGACTCCTCGATCCCTACGCCACGCCGGTCGGCGAAGGCGCTTCCGTCGTCGCCATCAAAGTCTTCGGTGACGACGGCTCCGCCGACAGCTTCACTCTCATGAACGCCATGACCTACGCCGTCGAAAAAAGTCGCGGCCCTGTCAGCCTCAGCTGGGGCTCTGAAACACCGAGCCGGTTTATAGAAAGTGCCGTGCAATACGTCCTGGATCAGGGCCGTCCGGTTTTTGCCGCCGTTGGCAACGAAAACACCGGGAAGCCCATATACCCGGCCGCCTATCCCGGTGTGGTTGGCGTCGCCGCCGCGAACGGCGATCAGTATGCGGACTACTCCAACCGTGGCGATTTTGTTGATCTAGTTGCGCCCGGCTCGGCGGGCGGTTCGCAGGGAACGTCGGTTGCCACCGCCTACGTCTCGCATGTCGCCGCGCTCTACATGCAGCACAACCCGAAGGC
Organism: Kiritimatiellales bacterium; assembly: GCA_028692515.1. Taxonomy (GTDB): domain Bacteria; phylum Verrucomicrobiota; class Kiritimatiellia; order Kiritimatiellales; family Tichowtungiaceae; genus Tichowtungia. The sequence goes on from JAQUXG010000084.1 coordinate 7,109, forward strand.
CACTGCCGCTG
>JAQUXG010000085.1 GCA_028692515.1 Kiritimatiellales bacterium
GTGCCGGTCAGCAGGAACCGGCGGGTGGCGGGGGTTAGGTTGCGGTAGGTGGTTCCGAACCTTGGAATCAGGCTGAGGGATAAAACTGCGCCGCCGAGAAAAAGGAAGGCCGAAAAGCGCAGAGCGCCCCAGGCGGCGGCCCAGCGCTGGAGGCAGATGTCGGTCAGGGCGAACAAAAACATGGCGGCCAGTGTTTGCACTGCTGTCCGGCCGAAGGAGTGGCTCCCATGGCTCGACGGGGTGCGCATGACGTAGAGTGCGGTCGCGGCGAGCCCGCAGGCGATCCATGTCGCGAGCGGAACCTGCACGCCGAGCAACAGGGCAATCAGCATAGCGTTGAAGACCGGCTTGACGCCGGCTACCGGCCCGATGATGCTGAGGTCGCCGTCGCGCAGGGTGTGGACGTAGATTGCGGAGGCGCAGAACCAGCAGAGCGCCGCCAGCGCCGGTTGCCACCAGGTGGAGGGAGGCATCGGGGCGCCGCGAAACAGGAACGGGCTGAGCAACAGGGTGCCGAACCAGGCCTGCAGCATATAAATCCGTAGCGGGCCGCACCCTTTTGCCATGGCCTGTTTATTGAGCAGACCGCTGATGCTGTAAAAGAAGGCCGCAATGAGTGCGAGCAGAAGATAGGGAGGAATCATCAGATGGCTTTCAGCGGCGCGCGGTCGGTTTTTGAAGTGAGGATTTGAACGTCCGGCCCGAAGGCGCGGCGCAGATTTTTTCCAAGGATTGGAAGATAGCCGCGTTCGGTTTCGGTGTGGCCGCAGAGAACGACGCCGGTTCCGTTCTGGATGGCGGCGAGTACGTCATGGTGCTTCATTTCGCCGGTGAGGTAGCAGTCGGCCTTGATTCCGCGCAACGCTTCGATGCCCGATCCGGCGCAGAGGGCAACGGTTTTAATGGTTTTTCCGGCGGGGGCAATTTGTATGGTTGGCGGGTTGAGCGCCTGCCTGACGATTTTTCCAAACATTGGAAACGAGACGGCTTTCTTTAGTTTCACAACGCGGGCGAGGCCTTCGGCGCGGGCTTCGCCGTCGAAAAGACCGGCCAGCCAGTCATTCACGCCGCCGGGTGCGGCGTCGAGCGCGGTGTGCGGGGAGTACACGCCGATGCCTTTTTCGATGAGTCGCATGGCGGTGCGCGCCCGCGGGTTGGATTTTTCCAATGCTTGGAACTTTCCAAAGAAGAGGGGGTGATAGGCGACGATGAAGTCGGCGTTCAGTCGAACCGCCTCCCGGGCGACGTCTTCGGTGAGGTCGATGGTGAGCAGGATTTTTTTGATTTCGCGCGCATGGAGCGGCTCAATCAGCAGTCCGGTGTTGTCCCATGCTTCAGCCAGTTCCGGCGGGGCAAGAGTTTCCAAGGTTTGGATAAGTTCTTTGAGTTTCATTGGGGCAAAGTGTAGACTTCGCGCCATACGAGAACAAGTGTGCTTGACTTGGAGAAGTAAAAGCCATAGTAAAGCAATCATGTTTTAAACCAAAGGGGAGGATGCGTAATGAAAAAATGGAAATGTGAAGCCTGTGGATATATCCACGATGGCGATGAAGCTCCAGCCAAGTGTCCAAAATGCGGAGCGCCCAAAGAGCAGTTTGCAGAGTTAGACGAGAAGGCGGCAAAGCTGGTTGAGCGCTCACGTTACTCAAACGCCCTGCACTCACAGGTGATTGATTTGGCCCGCCAGATTGAAGCGGCTTGTAATGCGGGAATCAAAGACGAGCTCGATCCCGGTTGCGTGGATGTGTTCACGAAATCCCGTGCCGCCGCTTGGCAGATGATGAAGTTTTCCATGACCGAACAGCAGGGCCATATGGGCAAAGGTAAGTGGGGCTGATTAGCATCGCGGTCTCCGACCTTTTTTCCAGAAGCATTCCGGAGTTTATCCGGAATGCTTTTTTTGTTTCAAATACATATAATGTTGATATTTTACTCTCCCAATAATGAAGCTTATAGAAGGCGTGGATCACCCGTTTATAAAAAGGAATGAGTTGTGGGATTCGTAGATATTGCTGTATTTGTTCTGTTCGTAATATCAGTGGTCGGGATCGGTTTGTGGAAGTCGAAGGGCGCGGCAACCCATAGCGAGCATGGCGCGGCTGATTATTTTCTGGCGGGTCGAGGGTTAACCTGGTGGCTGGTCGGATTTTCACTGATTGCCGCCAATATCTCCACTGAACAATTTGTCGGCATGTCTGGACAGGCGGCTGACTGGCTGGGGATGGCGATTGCCAGTTATGAGTGGATGGCTGCGATAACGCTGGTGGTTGTGGCTTTTGTTTTCCTGCCGAAATTTCTGAAGTCCGGAATTTACACCATTCCGGAATTTCTGGGGTACCGTTACAACGGGTTTGCCCGCACGGTCATGGCGATAGCTACCATGATTATTCTGGTCGGCGTTCCGACCGCATCGGTCATTTTTTCCGGCGCGAAGGTAATCACTGTATTTTTTCAGGGGCAATCATTTTTCGGGCTGGATCTCGGAAATATCACCGTTGGCTGTTGGATTATCGGCATCATGGCGGCGATTTACGTGGCGGTTGGCGGGTTGAAAGCCTGTGCATGGGCTGATCTGATCCAGGGGGCCGCGCTTATTCTGGGCGGGCTTGTCATTCTTGTTTTCGTTATGAAGGCCTTGGGTGCGGCGGAGCCGCACCTGTTGCTTGCAACGGCAGCAGACCCGTCTACGACGGTCGATTCTCTGCAAGGGGGTGCCATCAGTCGGTTTTTTGCGTTGAATAAAGCGGCGCTTCCGGCCGGCAAGCTGCATATGATCCGTCCTGCCAGCGACCCGGCGATTCCATGGCCGGCACTTGTGGTCGGCCTTTGGATTCCAAACTTTTTCTACTGGGGTCTCAATCAGTACATCACTCAGCGCACACTCGGTTCAAAATCGTTGAGCGAAGGACAAAAAGGGGTTGTATTTGCCGCCGCCTTGAAACTGATCATACCGTTTGCCGTCGTGATTCCCGGCATTCTGGCTTTCAACCTTTTCAGCAAAGATCTGAAAGCGCAGGCCGATGTCAAAAACGTACCGATCATTCAACAGTTCGAGGAGAAAGCGGATAAAGTTTTCCTGTTTGACGCGCACTTTGCCAAAGAAAATCCCGCGATTGCCGCTCAAATTATGTCTTACAACGCGGGTAAAGCCGGAGTTCTTCCATCGACGGAGGGATCTTTAGATGAAATCAACAGCACACTGGTAACCGCCGCCACAGCCAAAGGGATGTCTGTTTCACAAAAACTGGTCGGTTATGACTTTGATGCTGCGTTTCCGACCTTGCTGCGGCGGGTTGTACCACGTGGAAACGGGATTCTCGGTTTTGTGCTCGCGGCTATTTTCGGTGCTGTGGTTTCTTCGCTGGCCTCCATGCTGAATTCCGCGTCTACCATTTTCACCATGGACATTTACCATAAGGTGAAAAAGTCCGCCTCGCAGTTTGAATTGGTGACCGTCGGCCGCATCTGCACGATGCTGTTTGTGCTGATTGCTATTCTTATTGCACCGAATCTGGGAAGACCGCAATTCGGCGGAATTTTCACCTTTATTCAGGAATTTCAGGGATTCATCAGTCCCGGTATTCTGGCAATCTTCCTGTTCGGGATGCTGGTGCCCAAAGCTCCGCGTATAGTCGGAACGGTTGGTCTGTTGCTGAATCCCGTGCTCTACGGGGGACTGAAATTTCTGGCTCCGCAGATTGCCTTCCTGAATCGCATGGCCATTTGTTTTGGCGCAGTTCTGCTGGTGCTGACGCTAATCACGCTGATCAAGCCGCTTGCCAAGCCGATCGAACTGCCCGTTAACGATACCATCTGCCTGAGGAGCTCTTTGAGCGCTAAAATCGGCGGGATACTGGTTGTTCTGCTAACTCTGTCTCTTTACATCATCTTCTGGTAGCCAACTTCAATTTAAAGGCAGGGAAAGGTGCTCCGGATTCCGGGGCGCTTTTTCTATGCTTGCTTCTGAGCGCCAAATATCCTTTTATCCGAAAAAGCGGATGGATGGACTATGAGCGAAACCAATATCCTTGAAGTGTTCAAAGCCCTGGGCGACGAAGGACGTTTGCGGATTCTTCGCGCGGTGGAGATTTCCGAGCTGTCGGTGGCCGAGATTGTCGAGGCGCTGAAAATGCCGCAGTCATCGGTGAGTCGCCACTTGAAGCCGTTGCGTGACAGCGGACTGCTGGATACGCGGCGCGAGGGAACCTCGGTTTATTACCGGCGTGGACCGGTTTTCCATGAGGCAACGTTTGCGCAGCTGATGAGCGAGAAGCTGGCGGACCTGCCCGGCGCGAGTCGCGACCGCGCGGCGGTCGATCGCGCGATTGCGCTGCGCCGCCGGGAGAGCATAAAGTTTTTCGATGAAATTGCCGGGCGCTACAGCTCGTTGACACAGCCGGGCGGCGGCTGGCAGGCGCTGGCGGCGGCACTGGCCGCCGGATTTGCCGGGCAGACAGTCGCGGATATCGGTTGCGGCGAAGGGGATTTGACGTTGCTGTTAGCGCGCTTCGCCAAACGGGTGACGGCGGTAGATCTCTCCGCGCAAATGCTGCGCGTGGTGCAGGAGCGCTCGGAAGAGGCAGGCGTGTCGAAGCGCGTGACTGTTGGCAAGGGCGATCTGGAAAAACTGCCGCTGGACAGCGAAAGCATGGACGCGGCGTTTGTCAGCCAGGTGCTGCATCATGCCGCGCGTCCGGAAAAAGCACTGGCGGAAGCGGCACGAATTCTGAAGCCGGGCGGACGGTTGATCCTGCTGGATCTGGCTCAGCATGATCAGGAGTGGGTGCGTAATGAGTGGGCCGATCAGTGGCTCGGGTTTGATGAACGCGAATTGCGCAGCTGGCTGATTGGCGCCGGATTGAAAATGGAAGTTTTCCAGACATTGGAAGGACCGACCCCGGCGTTTTCGGTCGTGATGATTGTTGCAACGAAAGAAGAGAAGAAACGGAGTAAATAGGCATGGCAAAGAAAGCGATTTCAAAAAAACAGGATTTTCTGGTTAAAGACATTTCACTGGCACCGTTCGGGCGCAAAGAGATGGAGCTGGCAGAGTATGAAATGCCCGGCCTGATGGCCCTGCGCGAAAAATACGGGAAAGAGAAGCCGCTGAAAGGCGCGCGGATTACCGGTTCGCTTCACATGACGATTCAGACCGCCATGCTGATCGAGACGCTTCAGATTCTCGGGGCGAAGGTGCGCTGGGCCAGTTGTAATATTTATTCGACGCAGGATCATGCCGCCGCCGCAATTGCTGTGACCGGTACCCCGGTGTTTGCGGTAAAAGGCGAAACACTCGAGGAATACTGGGACTATACCGACCGCATCCTGGACTGGGGCAACGGCAAGGGCCCGAACATGATTCTCGACGACGGCGGCGACGCGACGATGTTTGTGCAGCTCGGCGTGCGGGCGGAAAGCGATCCGTCGGTTCTGGATCGTAAGTCCGGAAGCCCCGAAGAAAAAATTCTTCTGGCTCAGCTCAAAAAAGCGCTCAAAAAAGATCCGAAGCGTTTTTCGCGTATCGCCAAAGAGATTCTCGGCGTCAGCGAAGAAACCACCACGGGTGTGCACCGCCTCTATCAGATGATGGAACGCGGGGAGCTGTTGTTCCCAGCCTTTAACGTGAACGACTCGGTGACGAAGTCGAAGTTTGATAATCTCTACGGCTGCCGCCACTCGCTGGTTGACGGGATCATGCGCGCCACGGATGTGATGCTTTCCGGCAAGGTTGCCGTGGTCGCGGGCTATGGCGATGTTGGCAAAGGCTGCTGCCAATCCCTCAAAGGGCAGGGCGCACGTGTGCTGGTGACCGAGATTGATCCGATTTGCGCATTGCAGGCTGCAATGGAAGGCTACGAAGTGAAGACGATGGATGAAGCCTGTCTGGAAGGGGATGTTTTTGTCACCACAACCGGCTGCTGTGATGTTATCACCGAGAAGCACATGCGGCAGATGAAAGACATGGCGATCGTTTGCAATATCGGCCATTTCGACAGCGAGATTCAGGTTGAGAAGCTCCGGAAATATAAATGGACGAACATCAAGCCGCAGGTCGATAAAATTACCTTCCCGAGCAAAAAGAGCATTCTGATGCTGGCGGAGGGCCGTCTGGTGAATCTCGGTTGCGCCACCGGGCACCCGAGTTTTGTGATGTCCAACAGCTTCACCAATCAGGTTCTGGCCCAGATGGAGCTTTATTGCAATCCCGGCAAATATCCGATTGGCGTCTATACGCTGCCCAAAAACCTCGACGAAGAGGTGGCCCGTCTTCATCTGGAAAAAATCGGCGTGAAGCTGGATACCCTTTCGCGGGCACAGGCGAAGTATCTGGGACTCCCGCAGAACGGCCCGTTTAAGCCGGAGCATTATCGGTACTAATGCCGATTCGTTGCTACATTGCGACCCCTGCCGGGGGTCGCAATGAGGCAGTTCCGGCTCGCCGGACACCCGCTCCGGCATCACTTCACAAGCACTTTCCGACACGGAAAGACAAAAATAAAACAATTAATCGCGTTTCTTTTAAAAACAAAAGTTGATTATACCGATCGGTTTTTGTAATGTACCCAATAGAGGAGGCTACATATGGCAACAAACCCGATAGGAAAAGGCACCAAGACCATTGGCATTAATATGCCGAAGGGAATGGCGGAAGATCTGGAAAAACGTGCGGATTCGATGCACATTTCCAAGAGCAAATACTGCAAGATTATTCTGCAGCAATGGCTCCAGTCCGGTAAGAAACTAACACTGGCTGAAAAGAAGTAGGGTTCATCCCGAACTTCGACAGGTATTTGTAATCAGATATTTGGGGAAACGCCCCGTACTACGGGGCGTTTTTTATGTCCGCGAAGATCGCTTGCGCGGCGCCCGCCGGATCTTCCGCCTGCAGGATCGGACGGCCAACCACCAGATGGGTGGCACCCTGCTGAACAGCGAACGCCGGCGTGGCAACCCGTTTCTGATCGCCGATATCCCCATCCGGCATGCGAATGCCCGGTGTGACCAGCAGAGCGTTCGGGAATTTTTTTCTCAAGGCACCCGCTTCGTGAGCGCTGGTCACCAGACCGTCGATGCCGGAGGAAATCGCCAGCGCACCCAACGCCAAC
>JAQUXG010000086.1 GCA_028692515.1 Kiritimatiellales bacterium
GGTTTAAAAACGTATAGGCGAACGATCCTCCATCTGTGAAGCATGCAATTTGAACAAAAGCTAAGTACTGAGAGGCGTTTAGCCTGCGGACGCTTTCCTTTGATGTTAGAAGTTTCTCAGATCTTGTGATCTTTTTAGCTCCCATTTTTATTCCAAAATCAAAACATGCTATGGCAATGAAAAACATAAGAATCAATGTCAGAACAATGGTACGGGTTGATAGTAATATTTTTTTCATTTATATTTAAATCCAACAGTGGCATCAGTGGAAAGTTTTCCATATATGACCCTTATGGGATGGACAACTTTTCCATCTATGACCGCATTAAGTGAATAAAAGTGGAAAATCAGTTTGGTGGTGTTTCCACCTATTGCTTTTCCGTTCAAGTACGGATATCTTGCACGGAGTTGTACGGGAGGTAAAGAATGGAAGAGAAAAGAAAATTCCGTCCGAATCCTCCGAAAGGGTCAGCCGTGTGTTTTCCAACCCTTGGATCTTTCTGACTCCATTTTTCCAATGTTTGGAAAATCCGTATTGATCCTGTATTCCGTGGTGCAAATTCTTCCAAACATCAGGCTTCGCCCGACACGTCGGAAAATCCCCAACGAATGACAATAAGCAACGAATCAAACAACCGCTGTCGCCACTGCCCATTCGCTGGTTAAGAAATCTATTCCCAGAGGTTGGCGGGATAGAGCCCGGTGTCGATGAGCGCACGGATGCCGCTCATAACCTGCGGTTTATCTTCCGCGTACGTAACGCCCATCCATTTTTCGTTGGTGGGAAGAACTGTGGCGACCGTTTCGCCGCGCTGGATCATGCCGTCAATGAGTTCGGGAAGCAGATATTCACTTTTCAGTTCGGTTCCGCGAAGGGTAAGAAAATCAACAAAACCGCGTTCAAGAAAATCGAACAGGCGCGGCGTGAAGCCCCAGGTGTTCATGGAGACCATGGCGTCGTCGTCTATCTGTTTGATCAGGCCGTTTTCTTCGTAGCGGATGATGCCGTCTTCTTTGCGTTCAATGTTAAAGCGTTCGACGATGTGGTTGAGTTTGCCGTCCTGCACATCGCAAACTCCGCGCGCGACACCACCGTGCGGCGAGAGCGTGTTTTTAATATAGAAGCCGACCATGCAGCAGTCGGTGCTGTTGATGTCCATGAACATCAGCTGCTTTGCGATAACGTTAAACGATTCGCGGCCGTAGAAGTCGTCGGCATTGATGACGGCGAACGGTTCGTTGACGACCGGTTTGGCCATCAGAACCGCCTGCCCGGTGCCCCACGGTTTGGTGCGGTTTCCAACCCTTGGAAACTTTTCGGGAATTTTTTCCAAGGTTTGGAAAACATATTCGACCTGAATACGTCCATCAAGCTTGGTGCCGATGACTTCTTTGAAGGCGTCTTCAATGTCGGGCCGGATGATGAAGACGACTTTGCCGAAGCCGGCCTGAATGGCGTCGTAAACGGAGTAGTCGAGGACGATTTCCCCGGACGGGCCGACAGGGTCGATCTGTTTGAGTCCGCCGTAGCGGCTTCCGATGCCGGCGGCCATGATGACGAGAGTGGGTTTCATAGAATGGTTCCAAGAATTAAAACCGCCGCGCTGAACGCGCCGATGATCCACGTCTGCGGATCACGCGCAGCAAAATCGAGCGGATCGTCGGAAAGCGTTCCGCGGATGGCGAGCCGCCAGATGCGGCCGATCCAGTAGAGGAAGAGCGGACAGAGAAGCCAAAGCACAACCGGGCGACTGTAGAATTCGAGCACTTTGGGGCTGGTGATGTAGAGCGCCAGAACGACCGCAGAAAGAATTCCGCTGAATACGCCGCAACGGGCCAGCCACGGCAAATGACGCGCGTGGTATCCGCGGCCGCGCGCTCCGATTTTTTCGGGGTGTGCGGCGAGCGCTTCGCGCAGCTCGGCGTAGCGTTTGACCAGCGCGAGGCTGAAGAAGATCGCGATGGAGAAGGCAATGAGCCATCCGGAGGTTTTCACGCCGTAGGCGGCGGTTCCCGCGAGGATGCGCAGGGTGTAAAGCCCGGCGAGCGTTAGTACGTCGAGCAGCGCGAGCTGCTTGAGACGCCACGAATAGGCCGTGGTGATGAGCAGATAAATCAGAAGCATTTCGCTGAAGGCGATCGGCAAAAGCTGCGCCAGGCCGAGCGACAGAACAATCAGCACGGGAACGACTGCCGCCGCCGCCAGCAGGCTGAGATTGCCTGCGGCAAACGGACGGCGCTGTTTGCGCGGATGATGCTGGTCGGCGTGCAGGTCCATCAGGTCGTTGATGACGTAAATGGACGAGGCCAGAAAGCTGAAGGCGAAGAAGGCGAGCACCGCATCAAGATACAACTGCGGGGTGTTCAATTCGTGCGCCAGCAGCATCGGCAGAAAGATCAGCACATTTTTTGCCCATTGATGAACCCGCAACGCCTTAAGCCACGAACGCCAGCGCGGCGGACGGTTTTCGAAAAACCGAACGGGCCGTTTTTTGAGCGCCTGGCGCACCGGATCGCAAGGGTTGACCACGAAGACGGCGGCGGCGGCTTCCCAAATCGGCAAATCATCGGTGGCGTTGCCGGCATAGTCGAACCCTTTTACCCCGAAGCGGGTGATGAGCGCGTCGCGCTTGCGGGTTGATTTAAAATTGGTGATGCCGTCGCTGGCGATGACATCGGAAAAGATTCCGAGGTGCGCGGCGATCGCGCGGGCGGGCAGCGCATCGGATGCGGTCGCCAGAATCAGCGTCCGCCCTTTCTCCCGTTCGTTTTTCAGAAAGGCGAGCAGTTCTTCATGATACGGAAGCGCGGCGGGATCAAGCTGGATTTCCTGTGCGACGCGGCGCTTGAAGGCGGCGAGTCCACCCGCCGCCCAGTGATGAATGGAAAAAATCATAGCGGGTTGCGTGCGAACCAGCAATAGAAGCGCCTGCGCGAAGGTGTCGGTCTTCACCAGGGTTCCATCGAGATCGATACAAAGCGGTCGCGGCGCGGTTATTGAGGGTTCAGCCATTGCGCGGGAGTATTCAGAAGATCGGTTGTGAGTTCAACCCCGTTTTACCGTGCGGAGAAAGAGATTCCGTCCGCCATCTGCCGCAACGGCGCGGTAAGGGCTGCGGCATCGTCCGGCAGAGCGAATCCCATCAGGATATACTGCTCGCGATTCGTACCTGCTATTTTACAGGCTTCATAATTAAATGGCGTGCCGTGCCGTTTGGCTTTGGCATAATACCACCCTTTCTGTTCGCAGGCGGAACCGCGAGTGAATACCGCCGACCGGCGAACGGCGCCCAGGTCAAACGCACGGCGGGATGCCACATTATAAAGAGGCAGGATTTCCCACGAAGACAGGGCCGTATCTGTAAACGGCGAATCATCTAATGGACTTACCGCGGCGGATTCGACGGTGACCCACAGAAAACAGGTTTTATCAGACAGCAACAGGAAGCTTTCATAAAAGAGCTCATTGCCGCGCGGATGCCACTTTTCATTCAGCTCATAAATCCGAATGGCCATGCGCTGCAGCTCATTGTATTCGTCGGATTTTTTTTCTGCCGGATTGTAGAGTTCAAACCCTTCCGGAATTTGAAGGCGGTATCCGGAAACCCCGAATGATGTGTTTTGGATGATTCCGTCCGTGACGGTTGCCCGCGGTCGGGAGACCGTTGAGCAACCTGCCAGCAGCAGAATAATTCCCGATAGTGAGAGGATCTTTTTGAGTTTCATAGATTGTCTCCGGTCTTTTGCATTGTAGTCCTACCCCCCGATCTGCTCAAATCAGAAATCAGACGGAAGCTTGGGAATGTTGGAAGGATGGAATATTGGAATAATGGATCAATTATTCAGAAAAGATAAAATAAACCAAAAATCCGGAAGCGCGCCGTTGCTCCTCCATCATTCCTGTATTCCAGAATTCCACCCATCCAGTCTCTTATGAATCCGCTCGAAAACATCCGAATTGTGCTGGTCGATCCCAAATATGCCGGGAATATCGGTTCGGTCTGCCGCGTCATGATGAACATGGGCATTACCGACCTTGCGATTGTGGCTCCGGGCGAGCATCTGGACTGGGCGGAGGCCCGCAAGCTGGCCTATAAAGCCGATCAGATGCTCGACGGACTGAAAACTTTCCAAACCTTGGAAGAAGCAGTCGCCGACTGTACCGTGGTGGCCGGCACCAGCGCCCGCACCGGCCTCTACCGCGACCACGCCTACCTTCCGCGCGAGATTGCGCCGGTTGTGCTCGATTCCGCCGCGCACCACAAGACCGCGCTGGTTTTCGGACGCGAGGATAAAGGGCTGTTCAACGACGAAATCGCCGTCTGCACTCACATCATCAATATTCCGTCGAGCGAACTCTACCGCTCGCTGAATCTCTCGCACGCCGTGATGGTCTGCTGCTACGAAATCTTCCTTCTGGCTGACGATTCTTCGTACCAGCCGCCGCAGGAAATTTCGTCAGAGGCCGACGGGGCAATGCGCGAGCGGCTTTATGCGGCGTGGAGTGCGATGATGCTCGAAACCGGCTTCTGTGAAATTGAAAAGCTCGACCACATGATGCTCGGGTTGCGCCGCATCTTCAGCCGCGGCAAGCTGACTGAAAACGATATAAAAATTCTACTCGGTCTCGCCAGACAGTCGCGGTGGGTTGCGGGCGAACTGGAGAAAGCCGGAAACAAAGAATTGCCGGCTTAGGCCATCGTTTTCAGCATGTCGAGCGTCACTTCGTAGCGGCATGGTTCGTTACGGCTGAAGTGCAGAAACTCCTCAATCATCCAGTCGGTCATCCGCAGGAATTCATTGCCGCAGCTGCCGGCAATGTGCGGTGTCAGCACAACGTTCGGCGTCCAGCGCAGCGGATTGAACAGTCCGACCGGCTCGCGCGCAGTGACATCCAGTACCGCAGTACGGGTTTTGACTTCGCGCAGCGCCCGCGCCAGATCGCGCTCGGCCACCTGCGCTCCCCGCGCCGTGTTGATGAAGGTTGCGTACGGCTTCATTTGAGAAAAGAGCCGGTAATTCAAAATGTTTTTTGTTTCGTCTTTGTCCGCAAGGTGACTGCTGATGATGTCGCACTGCTGAAACAGTTCCTCCAGACTCACCAGCCGGGCGCCCAGTGCCTCCGCCTTTTGCGCAGAGGCAAACGGATCGAAGGCCAGCACGTTAAAATTGAACGACTTCAGCTCTTCAGCCACACGAGCGCCAATCATTCCCAACCCGATCAGTCCCACCGAGGCCTGATAGGCTCCACACTGGTTATGACTGTACTTCCGCGCATTGCTGTAGTTTCTCCGGATGCGTACGGCGGCCTGAAAGCCTCCTTTTGCGGCGAACAGAATGGTTGCCAGCGTGAATTCGCTGACGGGCACCGCATTGGCTCCCCACGCACTGAAGATCCGGACGCCGCGCTCTAGAAACGGCCGTGCAAAACTCTGCACCGAGCCGGCACAATAGAAAATCGCCTTTAAGTTCGGAAGATATTCTGCGATCTGTTCGGCGGTAAAAACCTCCATGCCCCATGTGCACCAGATCACTTCGGCATCCCGCGCCTCTGATCTGTACTGTTCTATGTTGTGCAAGCCGATGATCTCTTCAGGAAGCTCCATAGACTGACGAATGATTTCAATGCGATCCGGCGGAATCACCTGAGAAACCGCGTTTTCACCGAGTTTGCCGACAAGAAGGCTCTTCATAAACGATGTCCTTATATTAAATCCACAAGCGTGATCGGCGGACACATCACAAGTCTACTTACAAAATGATCAAAACCAGATTGGTGGGCCCGCTCGGACTTGAACCGAGGACCAAGAGATTATGAGTCTCCTGCTCTGACCAACTGAGCTACGGGCCCGAAAGAGTGCAGAAAGATAGTTTGCCCCTCGTTTCGACGCAAGCACTTATGCCGCATCTCCGCTTGCAGACTTGTTTTCAGAACGCCGCTCCGCCATCCTTCCCCCATGATCACAGACGATCTCATTCGTGCATGGGTGGTCTCGGCGGATATGGGCCTTGGCCACCAGCGGGCGACCAGCCCGCTGGCGTGTATTGCCGAAGAAGGGATTCTCACCGTCGGCACCACCGGCATCAGCTCGCCGAAAGAAAAAAAACTCTGGGAACGCACGCGCCGCTCCTATGAATTTCTCTCCCGCATCCGCACGGTTCCAATCATTGGAAAACCGCTTTTCGGAATACTCGATGAACTCCAGAAAATTGCGCCCTTCTATCCGCTGCGCGACCTCTCGCACACCACCTATCAGGTTCGCCTGATGGATCGAATGATCCGCAAGGGCATCGGCGGTGAACTGATTAAAAAGATGCGCACCAAACCGCTTCCGATGGTCACCTCGTTCATGGTGCCTGCCGTTGCGGCCGACAAAGCCGGCTATGAACCGGTCTGCTGTATTATTTGCGATGCTGAAATCAGCCGCGCATGGGTCGCCGAAAATCCCAAAACCAGCCGAATCCGTTATCTCGTCCCCTGCGGCCGCGCCATCCGGCGGCTCAAAAGCTACGGCGTTCCCGACGAACGGATTTTTATGACCGGCTTCCCGATGCCGCTCGAAGTACTCGGCAACCGCGACCTCGACGTACTGCGCGCCGATATGGCTCAGCGCCTTCTCTATCTCGATCCGAACAACCGCTTCTGGCCGCTGCACGGACTCAACGTCGCCCACTTCCTCGGCAAAGAAAACTGCTGCCCGAAACAGGAGCGCGTCCTAACCATCACGTATGCCGTCGGCGGCGCCGGCGCTCAGCGCGAGGCCGGACGGCAGATTGCCGAAAGTCTGCGGCCAAAACTTGAAGCCGGAGAAATCACTCTGAACCTCGTCGCCGGCGTCCGCGGAGATGTCCGCGATTATTTTGGAAAAGTGAAAGCGGATCTGCTGCCCGGCTCGCCGAATCTACGCATCCTCTACGCATCGGAAAAAACCGAATACTTCCGCCTCTTCGCTCAAGCCATCCGCACCACCGACATTCTTTGGACGAAACCGAGCGAACTCTCCTTC